>CAZUAM010000839.1:0-2487 GCA_964618095.1 uncultured Planctomycetaceae bacterium
ACCAAACGCGCAACAATACAACCTGCACCGACTTAGAGTTTTTCCTCAGCCCAGCTTGAGGGTGCCGGCCGAGCTGCGACGCCGAGATTGCCCGGGTGGTCGGGCAACCGGGTGGCGTTTGTGGGGACGGCCGTCTGCCACCTGCGACCTTTGCGTGGTCAGTTTGAGTTCCTGCAGCTCGGTCGCCGATCGTTTGAGCTGTTGCCGCAGCGAGCCAATCTTTCCACGCGCGTCAACCGTGGCGGCCCGGTCTTGCTGGTTCTGTTCGATGAGTGTGGCTACCGCTTCCAAGAGGTTCCCCAGCATCGAATTCAAGGTGGTGAACGAATCGGCCATGCTCGTAACGGCTTCCGATTGGCCGCCTTCGCTCCTGTCGAGCGATTGGAGACTATCGCGAACCTGCTTGAGCACGGTCCAGACGCTGGTGCTGAATCGGGCCACCAACCGAACGGGTTCTTCCGCACTCTTGGCCGCCTTCTGCAAGTCCACGAATGCGCGATTCCCGGCAACTGACGCATTCTCAATCCTTGCTGCCGCTTCGAACATCTTATCCAGAGGTTTTTGGAGTTCCTTGGAGAACCGGCCAATCTGATGCAGGGCACGCTTGGTTTCCCTCTCAGCCACGCCGAGCTTCTCGGTCGCATGGCGGGCGCGCTCGTCTGACTGCGCGCGGGCTGATTCGGACAGTCTTGTGGCTTCGCCCAGAAGCCCGATCACATTGTCGAGCTTCTGCGAGGTCTCGGCTGCGGAGGCCTCGAAACGCTGCGCGCCGGTCGCCGCAGCCGCCAACGAGGCAGTGGCCTTTTCGAAGTCGCCCAGCCGTTTGCTGGTTCGGTCGAGCTGCCGGAAGAACTCATCGGCCGTGGCTTCTTCGTCCGGTGGGGTGTACTGGTGCATCCCGACCGCCGAGTCGTTCAGCCGGTTCAGAGGCGGAATCAGAACGTAGGCCACGAAGGTGCCCACGAAGGTGGAGACGAGGCTCGCACATAGTAACAGGAATATCTTGCCAGATAGCTGGCCCGTGCTGACCTGTCTACCCTGGTTAGCCGAATCGGTGCCTGCGCCAGCGTCATCAGGGCGCGTGCCGCCTGCGTCTCTTGTTGACGCCGGGGGGGGTCTCTTCCGTGCGCTGTTCCAGGGCGTTGTCGGGAGCGTAGGAGAAACCGGCCTCTAGATGCGACATCTGCGAGACCGCAGCCAGCAAAAAGCTCAGCAAGGTTCCCAACAGGCCAAATCGGATGCAAAGCGACTCGAACTGCGGAGGAAACAGGACGGTATCGTAGGCGTAGTCCTCGTATGCCTTGCCGTCGTTGTATCGTTTCCAGAGTGTGTTCTTGACGCCGGAGTAGGCCAGCCGCGTGAAAAGGAAAGCCAGAATCAACGCCGAAAACGAAGAGATGTCGAGCCCTGAAAAGAATTCCTGCCAGGAGTCAGCGGTACCGGGCTTGAGAAGCAGCGAGTCTTGCTGCTGGAGAACGTACGTCCGCAGGCAAACGCGAACCGTCACACCCCAGAGATACCACCAGTACACTGAGAGCAGGCACGCGGCAACCGCAATCAACGCAAGGGCGTGAAATGCGAGCCGCCGCGAGACAGCTCCCGTTCTCTTTTCAGCAAAAGTGAGCCGTGTCTTATAGAGGTCTCGCGTCGATTCGCTTCCGACCTGGCTGTCGTCGTCCATAGGTCTATCCCCAACGGAAATTGTCCCTACCGACCGCCTGTCGTCGAGTACCTCCTATCCCTCGTGTTTCCCTCCTTGTTCGGCCTTACTGTACCTGTGGCATCACCACGGCGGCGGGCAGGCGGCACCGAGGCAGGACTCCTGGAAACCACCGGGTCCGGCCGGCAGGTTGACTTGTGCCTGCACTTCCCAACCACAAAGCCACCCCAAGCACGAAAGTCTTCACGGCGATTCTTCGCCGACGCTCCACCATCGACCGCTCTTGGGCAGGCCGACGAGTCTTTGCCGCAAGGTACGCTGTGTTTTGTGGGGCAAAGAATAAGTGCAGACGAAGAGGTCAACAGTCTACATTATGCCCCCCTTTTTCGCGGCGTCAACCTACCGAGAAGAAGAACTGCGACCTCTGTTTCTCCTTTTCCAGCCCGGTCAATTGGCTCGGTCTTCAATTGGCTCTGCCTGGCTCGATTCCCCAGGAGTTGTCGAGCGGCGACCGGGACGTTTGGCAATCAAGCCCGCTTTTCGTGCAGATTCTGCGACGGTTGGAACGGGATTGGCGGATTCGTGGACTGGAAAGCCCCCCCCGATCTTACTGGATAGCCGGAGATTCTACGGCTCCGAGGAGGTCTGCTTCCCACAACCCTCCAAAATCTGACCCCCTGCCCCGAAAGCGCGGGTTCTGTCGGGGAGGCGCCGTGCTGCGTCTGCCGGCATAGTAATGTGCTCAAAGTGAAAATGCTATCACGGTTACATTTGTACAATCTCCTTGAGTTTCTTGGCGACCCGACGGTTCCGGGAGCCCTTTTCCA
>CAZUAM010000840.1:0-2485 GCA_964618095.1 uncultured Planctomycetaceae bacterium
ACTCCGCAGCTTCCGCCGTTTTCTCGAGCGCTGGCCTGATGACGTGCGCGCCCCGGACGTCCGCAAGACCTTAGCCGGCTTGGAAGCTGAAATGGAGGAAACTCTGCAAGATCTTGGCCTCAACAGCCAAGACGGCCTGCAACTGGCTACCTTACACGAAGAGGTGCTATGCTGCTTGCACCAGCGCCAGTTTGGCCGGGCTCGCCAACTCGCCGAGCAACTGTTGAAGCGGCACCCGGAATTCACCCCCGCCATCAACAACCTCGGCGAGGCCCACTTTCGGGAAGGTCGAATCGCCGACGCCGTCGCCGCAGCCCGCCGCGTGCTTCAGCAGGACCCCGACAACTTCCACGCCCTGGCCAATCTGGCCCGCTATCTTTACGCCAGCGGTCGGGCCGACGAAGCCCGGCCGTGGACCGAGCGACTCCGGTCCGTCGAGTCGACGGACTCGGACCTGTGGATCAAGAAGGCCGAAACCTTCAGCTATCTGGGTGACGACCAAGCAGTCCTGGAAGCCTTTCAAGGCTCCCAGCGGGACCCGCACCGGGAAACCGACCCCCATGAAGCTATCCTGAACCACTTGGCAGCCGTCGCCACCATGCGCCTGGGACGGGAAAACGACGCCCGCAGCCTTTGGAAACGAGCCCTCAAACTGGACCCCGGGCTGGACGTGGCCAAGGCCAACTTGGAGGACTCGAACAAACCGGTAGGCCAGCAACACGCCCCCTGGGCCTACGATATCGATCATTGGCTGCCACAAGCCCTGGTTCGCAAGTTGCCTTTGCGTCTGAAGCGAGGCCAGCGTCGCGGGAGCGAAAAGGCCCTCACCCGCGAAATCCGGCGGTATCTCCAAGACCACCCGCAAGTCGCCGCAACGCTGCCGATGCTCCTGGACCGCGGCGATCCGGACGGACGCGAATTCGCCTTCCGAGTTGCCGTCCTGGCCGAGACGCCCGAGTTACTTGAGGCGCTGCGCGACTTTGCCCTCGGCCAGCGAGGCCCCGACCGGCTCCGCCAAGAAGCGGCCCAGAACCTCCGCAAAGCAGGGATCCTGCCTGCCGGTCCCGTCCGCATGTGGATCAAGGGACAGTGGCAGGAGGTCCTGGTGTTTGGCTTCGAAATCTACGAGGAGCCGAATCGGGTGCACCGGCCCCAAGTGGAGGACCTGGCACGTGAAGCCGTGACTGCCTTGAGGAATGACGACGCCCAAGAAGCAGAGCGGCTCCTCAAACAGGCACTAGAGATCGAACCCGACGCACTCGATCTGCTCAATAACCTCGCCACGGCGTATCGACTCCAAGGACGTCACGACGACTGGAAACATCTGGTTCACCAGATCCATCAGCGGGACCCCGATTACTTTTTCGGGTGCGTCAATATGGCCCTAGAGCATCTGGAGGGAGGTGATCTCGAGGAGGCCAGAGAGATGCTCACCCCGCTTCTCTCCAGGCAACGGTTGCACGTCACCGAATTCACCTCATTGGCCAAAATCCAGATCGAGCTGTGCAGGGCCGAAGGCCACAAGGACGCCGCCCGCTCGTGGCTGCAAATGTGGGAGGACGTCGATCCGGACAATCCCGATCTGCGGAGTTGCCAACGCCGTCTCGGTTCTCCAGGGCTGCGGGAAGCACTATTCAAACTGGCCGGACGCTGACGACACGGAACGAAAACCCCGCCCGGTCTTCCCCCATCGCGCCGCTCCTGCCGGGGGGCTTCGCCTTCCGGGCGGCGTGCCGTACAATGACGGGCGCTTGGTCTTCCTGAACCGTGATTTGCCCGGCGGTACGGCATGTTCTTCTCCATCGACGGCGGCGACGGCACCGGAAAATCGACCCAGGTGGAACTCTTCTGCCGATGGCTTCGCGACCTCGGCCGCGAGGTCGTCGCCTGCCGCGACCCCGGCAGCACCCGGCTGGGAGAGGCCGTCCGCCAGTTGCTCCTCGATCGCCACGACCTGGAGATCCACCGCCGCAGCGAAATGCTCCTCTACATGGCCGCCCGGGCGCAACTGGCCGAAGAGCTCATCCGGCCGGCACTCAAGCAGGGCCGCACCGTCCTCAGCGACCGCTACCTGCTGGCCAACGTGGTCTATCAAGGATACGGCGGCGGCCTGGACGTCAACACGCTCTGGGAGGTCGGCCGGCTGGCCACCGCCGGCCTGATGCCCGACCTGACCATCCTGCTGGACATGCCGGCCCAGGCCGCCGCCGGGCGGATCTCCGGACGACCGGATCGCATGGAACGACAAGGTGACGCCTTCCACGCCCGCGTCCGTGAAGGCTTCCTCACCGAAGCCGCCCGCCGCCCCAACGAAATCTGCGTCATCAACGCCGCCGGCCCCGTCGAACAAGTCCAAGCCCAGATCCGCACCGCCGCAAAACGATCCCTCCAACCCCCGCCACCCTGACCCGCAAACCCAAATCCCCCAATTCCAAATCCCAAATCCCAAATCCCAAATCCCAAATCCCAAATCCCAAATCCCAAA
>CAZUAM010000841.1:0-2482 GCA_964618095.1 uncultured Planctomycetaceae bacterium
GCGGACCATGGTGATGTCTTCGGAGTTGTAGATCGTAAGCTGCGTCCCCTCCCGGCGAGGGACAGTCACCAGGTCCACCGCGGCCAGGGCCTGCCCGGCCAGTCCGACCAGCAGCACGATCAGCAGAGCCGATTTGCATTGATTCATGGTTGAACTTCCTTTCCCTGTTTCATCGTCGGCGTTGGAGCACGCCATGGAAGATCCTCGGTGTGACCGGGGCAGTATCATAGCATACCCTGCCACGGCCGCGAGCGGGGCACTAATACCGCCATTGGCTGTAGATCCGGAGCGCGGCCTCCCGACAGACAATCAGACGAACTATCAGACGAAAAAGTTTCCTTTCGCGGGTGTCCGGCGAACTTTTGCGCAAACAACCCTTCGGAGTGGACCTGTGCCCCAATCGGTCTGGCTCAGGCAAAACCGCTGCCTGTCGTGCGGTAGTTGCCGCAGGCACGTCGAACTGGTCCCGCTTGCAAGCCCCACGTTTGACGCCTTCTCACGCCTACGCAAAGATGCTTTTCACTGCCAAGCAGAAGCAGTAGTATCAGGGGGTAAGGCCATGCGGAGCTGGCCGAGAAACCCGGATCGCATCCTGCGGGGCGAGGCCACACGCCTGCCGGGTAAAAGCAGTGATTTCGGCCGGCCCAAAGGAGGGGTCCGCGGTCTGCACGGAGTGGAGTCCAGATGTGGATTTCCGCAGATCCATGTCGAAGAGTCGGGCAATTCGGCCCGGGGTGACAAACAGTTGTCACAGCGGTGTGTTATCATCCCTCTGACTTTGGCCGGGTCAGCGAGCTCTGCTGCGGCGTGCGCCGGGGTGGCTGCCACGGTTCCCGCAGAGCAGGGCATCCGGCCGGGACACCCCGCGGAACTCCTCTAGTATGGCTGGCACGCGACTAATTGATCATCGCACCGAAGACGGCTCGCGACACTTCACGAGCCTGCCGAAGAGTTGTACGTGGGAGGCCCTTTGCGAGCATATCCTGCTTCTCTCCGGGGCCGAGATTGCCAACTTCGTGGCGACCGGCGTGACCGAGGCGTGGATCGATTTCACGTACCAGGGCCACCGGTTCTCAGTGAATCACCGGGAGGGGAAGTTCTGCTTTTACGTCCGTGACCCGCAGTGTCCGGACCTCACCTTGTACCAGGTGGCTTCCCACTGCGAAAAGCTCCTGGGGAGTGCCTGAGGGGTGGGTTTGGCGATCTCGCACATGGTTCCCGCTGCAAGCCCGCCCAGGCCCTCTTGAAAGTCGGGCTCGGCAGAGACACAATGGCCTTCGACAAGCGGGCCAAAGCGGACCAGGCGGCGCGACACGACCAATCTCCTCGACCGACCAGGCGGCCCCCGGATGGAAAGCCAGCCGCTACACGTCGTTACCGGTGCCTTTGGATATTCGGGCAAGTACATTGCGCGACGGTTGCTGCGAGCGGGACACCGGATCCGCACCCTGACGAACTCTCCTGCGCGCCGTAATCCGTTTGGGGACCAGATCGAGGTCCGCCCCTTTGACTTTGCCGACCGCTCGCGCCTGGCGGCGTCATTGCAGGGGGCCACGGTCTTGTACAACACCTACTGGGTGCGATTTAACCATGCGAATTTCACCCACGCCACGGCGGTGGAGAATACCCGTCCACTGTTTGAAGCTGCCCGGGAAGCGGGCGTGCGGCGGGTGGTCCACCTCAGCATCACGAACCCCTCGGAGGACTCCGAGCTCGAATACTTCCGCGGCAAGGCACAGCTCGAGCGTGCGTTGATCGAATCCGGGCTTTCCCACGCCATCCTTCGCCCGGGGGTCCTGTTCGGTAAGGAAGACGTCCTGATCAACAACATCGCCTGGGCATTGCGGAAGTTCATCGTCTTCCCGATCTTCGGCGACGGGCAGTATCGTTTGCAGCCCATCTATGTTGACGACCTGGCCAAGCTGGCCGTCGAGCAAGGAGAAAAGAGAGACAACTGCATCATCGCGGCCATCGGCCCGGAGACCTTCACCTACCGCGAGTTGGTGGAGACGATCGGAGAGATCATCGGAAAACGCCGGCTTGTCGTGGGTGTGCCGCCCTGGATGGGCTATCTGGCGGGCGTGATCATCGGACGGCTGGTGGGCGACGTGATGATTACGCGCGATGAGATCAAGGGCCTGATGGCCGACCTGCTCTACGTCGACGCGCCGCCCGCCGGAGACACCAGCCTGGCGCAGTGGGCCAAAGAACATGCCGATCGACTGGGTGTCCGCTACGCAAGCGAATTGGCCAGGCGCAGCAACCGGACCGAATCGTATGAGAACCTTTGAGATCCCGTGTTCTCCGTGCCCTCCGTGTCTGCGTGGTGTTTCCTCATCCGCCTGTGAGTTAGGGTTACAGCACCAGGATACTCGCCAAGATCCTGCGGGCCGGTACGAATAACACCTGGGGGAGGGAAAGCAGGGTTCCATGTCGGTCTGCCCGAGGTGCAACCAGCGGCTGGTGCGGACGAAGACCCAGC
>CAZUAM010000842.1:0-2473 GCA_964618095.1 uncultured Planctomycetaceae bacterium
GATACTTGTCATTGTTGTGACAAAAAAGTGACTCCAATGTACTGATACTTGCCCGATAGCGGGTAGTCAGGCATAAGGAAGGAAGTTTTCCGGTGCGCGCGTCATCAGAGGACAATTCGCCGAACAAAGATAGCCGGATGACCGGCAAGTCGAAGACCAGAAGGATGCTCAACGTGCCTCTGCTGGTCGGCACGTTGATTGCGGCGGTGGTCCTGGGTCCGGCGGCCTACTGTTTGCACTGGTATCAGGCCAGGTGCGTCGCCAGCAGCTTCGTGGACCAAGCCAATGGCGAGCTCTCCGATTGGGCGGTCCGAATGCGAATACTGCGCCGCCACAAGAACGAGAAGTCGCCCCTGGCGGACGACGCCCGACAGGAGGCCAATGACGCCCGGAAGGAATTCCCCGAGTGGGTTGTCGAAGAAATCTCAAGCGGCGAGGAGCCGGCCCTGACCGACGCGGCCAAAGACCTGCTGGCCGAATGGGTTCTCGATCTGGTTCTTACCGACGAGAAGCCGGCGCTGGCGGCCGCTGCGCGGCAAGAGGTGGATTGGGTGGCGGCTCAGGGCCACCTGCGTCGTTATTTACGGTTGCACCCGGACGACGTAGATATGCGAGTTCGGATGGCGGTGACCTTCGACCAGTCGGTGAAGGATCTGCGACATAAGTGGGGAGTGGTCAAAAATCACTATTACCCTGTACTCGGGGTGGTTTCTGGCAGCAAGTACGCCGAGAAGGAACCTGATCTCCGGCGGCGATTGGCGGAACTGCTCATAGAAACTAGACAATTCGCTTTGGCGGAGTCGGAAGCCGAGAAGCTTCTTGAGGCGAACGACAAGGACCCGCGGGCAAGGCGTCTTCTGGCTCGGGCGCTTTACGGAGAGTTTCAGACCGGTGCCCTGGCGGCGAGACCCAAGGGCGGGATGTCCGTCAGTGAGGCATTCGATCGGGCGTTGGCGCTCAGTCCGAAGGACGTCCAGCTTGCCGCAACGTTGGCCGGCATCTATCGGGATAAGGATAAGGAAGAGCTCCTGAGCGACGAGAAACGGGCCCTTACCCCGACCGAACGGGAACAATTGGCCGACAAGGTCGTCGATCAAGTGGTGGCGGCCAACCGGAAGAGCCCGGAGGCGTTTCTTGTCCGGCATCTCTATCGAGTCGAATACAAGTTACCCGGGGCCGACGAAGATCTCAAATCCGCCCTGGAGCACGCGCCGAAGAACGTGGCAGTGCTGGTGAAGGCGGCCGAGCACGCCTGGCGGAAGGCCGCCGAGGCCCAACAAAAGGCCGCCGTGGCGCAACAGACGAAGGCTCCGGCAGATGAGATTGCTACGTTGATCGACGACGCCGGGAAGTATCTCGACGAAGCCTCCGGCTACTACGGCGACGCCCTCAAGGTTGCCCCGTCAAACGAAATCGCGTGTGTGGCGCTGGGAGACGTCCACCAGGCCCAAGGCGCACTCTATGTGGCCCAAGCCACACGCTACCAGGCAGAAGGTCAAGCCCAAAAAGCCAAAGACGATCTCAAGAAGGCTCAAGCTGCCGTCGAGCTGGCCATCGAGGCGTGGCGGCGGGGCGTGGAAAGCGGCAATCAGGAGAGCATCTTGCTCAATTCTCGTCTGGCCGAGGTGCTGATTGCCGCGGGCCGACTGGACGAAGCGTGGATACCCAGTCCTGACCCGAATAAGCCGGAAGAACGTGCGAAAGCAGAGAGGGCTCCGCTGCACAATCTCGAGCTGGGGGTCAGAAAGCGTGCTCAAAGGCTGCGTCGGGCGGACCGGGCTTCGCTCGAACGTTCGCAAGACCTGATCCAGGCGAAATGGTTCGTGCGAAAAGGGCGTTACGTTCGAAACGGAAGGCCCGTGAGTGGCTATATCGAGGCGATTCCCCGGCTGAGGCGGGTGGTGGTCGCGCAGCCCGGTTCGCCGTCCGAGTTCGCCCAGGCGTATCAAGCCTGGATGCTGCTGGGCGGCGCCTACGCCGCGCTGGCGCAGGGGGACCAGGCAGCGTCCGCGTACGAAGAGGCCGCAGGTCTGCTGCCGAAAGCCGCCCAACCACGGTTGGCGGCTGCCGGCGCCTGGGCGACCGCCGGTCGCCCGGAGATCGCCGTTCGCCACTTTGAGCAGGCCCTATCCCTTGGCGGTCTGTCCGCTGGCGGGACGGCAGAAACTCGGTTTGCATTATCTCGGGCGCAACTGCAATGTCAGGTCAGGCTTCCGAAACAAGACAGGAATTGGGCTGCGTTCGATAAGGCTTTCGCCGAGGCCAAAGATGCCACTCGCCGGGAGCATCTCGCCAGTCCGTGGCGACTGAAGGTGCTCGAGGCAGAGTATGTGGTGGTCCGGGCCGTCGAGCAGGGACAGCGAGACAAAGGGCTCCGCGAGGCGGCCAAGCTGCTTCGTGAGGTCGAAAACGAGCACTCGGATTCGGCGAACCTGCTGCAACGGCTCGTGCTGGCCTATGAGCAGTCGGGATG
>CAZUAM010000843.1:0-2471 GCA_964618095.1 uncultured Planctomycetaceae bacterium
GTACACTCCCGCGATCGGCGACTCCAGTGGCCACCTGTTGTGGTTGGCTTCTGTTCGGGCGACCGGGGTCTGTTGGTGGGGCGGGGCGCCTTCAGAGACGCCTCCCACAACCAGAGACGCCTCCCACAACCGCACATGCCTGACCGTATGCCAAAGTTGATCTTGGCGAGCCGTTCTCCGCGCCGGCGAGAGTTATTGTCGCAGGCGGGCTACTCGTTCGAGGTGCGCCCGCCGCAGGAGACGGCCGAGTGTAGCCTGCGCAGCGGCGAAAGCCCGACCGAATTGGTCGCCCGCCTGGCCATGCAGAAAGCAGCCGACGTCGCCCGGAACGTCCGGTCCGGCTTGATCCTCGGCTGCGACACGGTGGCCGAATGCGAGGGGAGGATCCTGGGCAAGCCAGCCGACGAAGACCACGCCCGGCAGATGCTCCAATCGCTCAGCGGGCGCGAACACCGCGTGCTGAGCGGGCTCTGTCTATGTCGGGTCCGCGACGGCCGGATCCAGGTCCGCGTGGCGGTCACCACCCTGCGAATGGACCCGCTGACGGACGAACAACTCGACGAATACCTGGCCAGCGGCGGCTGGAAAGGCAAGGCCGGAGCGTTCGGTTATCAGGATCGGCTGGGCTGGGTGCACGTCGTCGAGGGCAGCGAGTCGAACGTGGTCGGTCTGCCAATGGAACTGCTCGCGGAGATGCTGGCGGACTTCGAGACGGAAAGCCGGCAAGGTCGCGGGACAGGCGACAAGGCGACGGGGTGACAAGGCGACGGGGTGACTGGGCGAGTCACCCCGTCACCCCCTCATCCGCGGCAGGCGGGACGATCCGGGCGTCGGCTCAGACCATGTCTTTGAGATTCTTCAGCGGTCGGACTTTGACCTTGTTGTAGGCGGCCCGGGCGGCAACGTCCATCAATTCTCCCGGCTTGAACGGGTTGGGGACGCCCTTCTTGGCCGGCCTGGCCGGGACCCGTTTCTTCTCGATCTTCAGGAGACCTGGGATTGCAAAGGCACCCGGGCCTCGGGGGCCGAGATTTCTCTTGATCTCGGTTGCCAATGCCTCCATGACGGCGGCCACCTGTTTCTTGGACAGGTCCGTGGCGTTGGCGATGTTGGTGAGGATCTCGGTCTTGGTTGGTGGTTTCTTGGGAGCTTTCGCCATCATCTGTACCCTCCATGCAAGGTTTCTTGAAGTGAGAGCAGCTTGTCCGTCCGATCAAGTGGACCCGCTGATTAAAGTCGGTTTGGCGAAAATTGCAATACGAAAAACGGCCCCAACCCCCGAAAAAACGCGGAAAATGCCTCTGGGAGCCGATTTTGCCCCTTTTTTCCCCGGTCCGAGGCCATTTCTGGCCCCGAAAAGAGCGATTTTGCTCGCCGAGACGCGAGGGATCGGAGACCGTCCCCCGTCGCCGAACTGTACCCGATGAAGCTTGGCAGAAGGCGGCAGAAAGACCGCCCCAGGAAGGCTCATTTCCATGGAAAGCGGATGGGAACCGCCAAAACAGGGGATAGGCTATCTCACCTGAACGGTTGGATCCCCCGTTTTCTCGACGGCTTTCGTCTCCGTGGTGGGTTGCCAACCCCCGAAGTCCGCTGTGGTCGAACGTAGCACCCCCGCAGCACGGTCCGCGGCCGTGGCGTGTCCGTCTTCTTGCCAGCTCGGCGCGGATCTTCTAAGATATTGGGTTGTAAACCGTTAGGCTTTGCCATCCCCCGACTGGACCAGCCCGGCCGGCACCAGCGAGCGGAAGGACCCTTGCGGGAACCGCCACGCCCTGCGAAGAACCGCCCGGAGCGTGTGAACTTTCTTCCTCCAGATTACACTAAGAGTAAGAGGCTGCCTGCCCGAGGCCGCGCCCGGAACATGATCCCACCCTACCCGGCCGGCGGGCGGCCTGCGGCGAAGGCTTTGAATAAGGAGGCGTTGCTATGGCCCCAAGGAGGCGGATGGGAGCAATAGCGGGAGCAGCCGTCACCACGGCGGTGTGGGCGGTGGCGACCATCTCGTCGGCACAGATCATCGTGAAGAACGCGATCGCGCTGCCCGCTGCGGACGGGGTGACAGCCAAAAACGACCTCGCCCAGAACGTGTTCGTACCGCCCGAGCGGAGCATCCTCCAGCGGCTGGCCAAGGCCCGCCGCTTGCTCCAAGAGGCGCGTTACGGCGAGGCGGTTCGCTACCTTGGGACGATCCTGGACGGCCCTGAAGACTACTTCTTCCAACCCAACAAGGGCGGGCCGATCTACCGCAGCCTGAAGACGGAGGCCCAACGGTTGATCGGCCAGATGCCGCGCGAGGGGCGCGAGCTTTACGAGCGGCAGTATGGAGCGCGGGCACGGCACCGGCTTGCCGAGGCCCTTTCCAGCGGCGACGCCGACGGCCTGGCCGAGGTCGCACGGCGGTTTTTCCACACGCAGTCGGGGTACGAAGCGACGCTGCTGTTGGGACTGGACCATTTGGACCACGCGCG
>CAZUAM010000844.1:0-2470 GCA_964618095.1 uncultured Planctomycetaceae bacterium
ACCGACGATGGCGTACGAGCCCTGCAAGTTGCCGGTGAACGTGATCTTGTTGCCGGTGCCGGGCTCGATCCAGCCCAGCCCGCCGACCGGATCACCCGCGGCAACCCAATTGTGGACGGTGCCCTCGCCCGTGAGCATGGTCTTTTGCATATTACCCCAATCCACGCCCAGCAAGTGCATCCCGTTCGTGCTGCTCAGCTCCGCCGTGGGACCGCCAAGAACGGCGCCGGGTATCTTCGCACCGCCCTCGACCTTGGTCCCGGTAGCGTCCTTCTTCGGGAAGCTGAACTCCACCAAGGTGACAGAGTACGGCCCGGTCTGCACCTGGCCTCCGTAGGTATAGCCGCCACCGGACGTATCCCCGATGAGCAAGTTGTCCGTGGGGACAATCTGGGTCGATAGGTCACCGTAGACCAGGCGATTGATCATGCCGCTGGCCTCCAGCACGGCGCCGTTACCGAGAGTGACCGGGCCGCCGAGGGCCGCCAGCACGCCGAGACCGGTGTGGACGGTGCCGGCGCTGGCCGTCAAGGCACCTTCGATGTCGAAGCCGGCGGGCAGGACCAAGGTGCCGTCGCCGGTCTTGGTCAAGCCCCCGGTAACGTCCCCCGACTGGGCCAGCGTCAGGCTGGTCCCGGGTGACGTGTCGACCGTCACACTGGAAAAGGACAGGGGGGCCGAGATCGTATGATCGCCCAGCAGGACGTTGATCTTCGAGGGGGCGCCTTTGGATGTCTTGAACGTGATCTCGCCTGGCCCGGCGATCTTGTACCTCTCGGCGCTGCTGAAGTTGATCGTACCGACGGTCACAGGTTTGTCTTTATCCACGGTCACCGTGCTGGCGCCCTTGATACTGTCGAGGAAGTTTGCCACTGCATCGACATCATTGGGGACATCGCCGTCCGTCCAGTTTACGGGCTCGTGATAGAATCCGCCGCCGTCGTGTTCCCATTGGTGCGTAATCGGTGGTTTTGCTCCGGGCCCAACGGTGAACAGCGAGAAAGACTGGACGGCGTCGGCGAAGATCAAATCGCTGGCGGAACCAGTACGGTGGGATGAAAGGGGAGCAGGCCAAGCGTCTGAAGAAACTGGAGCAAGAGAACAAGCGTCTGAAAAAGCTGGTGGCGGATCTGACGCTTGACAAGGACATCCTGAAGGAAGCCTTGGAGGGAAAACAGTGAGCCCGACGCAGCGACGGCAAGCGGTCGAGCACGTCCACGAAAAGAAGGACGTGTCGCAGCGTTGGGCCTGTAAGGTGTTGAAGCAGCCGCGTAGCACACAACGATACCAAGCCAAAGGGCCGTCCTCGGACGAGAAGAAGCTGGTAGGCAGGATGCACGAGTTGGTGCGTAAGCACCCGCGATATGGCTATCGTCGGATCTGGGCGTTGCTGCGTCGTGAAGGCTGGAAGGTTAACCGCAAGCGGATCTATCGTCTTTGGCGAGAAGAAGACTTCAAAGTGCCGAAAAGGACGAGGAAAAAGCGACATCTGGGCCACAGCGGCAATAGTTGCGTGCGTCGCAAGGCCGAACACAAGGATCACGTTTGGTGTTGGGATTTCATTCACGATCGCACGACCGGTGGGCAACCTTTGAAATGGCTTGCAATCAGCGACGAATACACTCGGGAATGCCTCGCCTTGGAGGTGGATCGGAGCATCACGGCCGAAGCGGTGGTGGATGTGCTGATCAACCTGTTCTTCACTCGTGGCGTGCCGAAGCACATCCGCAGCGACAACGGCCCGGAGTTCATTGCCGAGGCCATCGGAACGTACCTGCAGCGCAGGGGGGTTCAAACGTTGTACATCGAGCCGGGAAGCCCTTGGGAAAACGGCTACGCGGAATCGTTCTTCAGCCGCCTCCGGGACGAACTGCTCAATTGCGAAGAGTTCACAAACCTGGCCGAAGCCCGTTGGTTTGCGAAGCGTCGGAAGGAGGAGCACAACCAGGAACGACCGCACAGCAGTCTGGACTACCAGACCCCCTCGGAGTTTGCGGCCGGCTGTGCCGCGGCTTCCGTTCGGGCTACGCCCTCACTCCAGCCGCGGCACAGCCGAAGTCCAGAAACCAAACCCATAACCGTTACTCAACCCGTACTCTCATAACCCCTGGTACAAGAAATGGGGGGCACCTCACGATGATTGACAACCCTGGCCGGCTAGGCCAGACTCAGGGCTGATTCAAAGGTCTACCGGTTATCAGTAAGTGAGTGCCAGGTGGCCCTGGTGAAGCACATCCCCGCTATGGGGGCTGTTGGATTTTCCCATTTCAGTCGCGCGACATGAGTCATTTTGACGACACCGCGGTTGCGGCCCCCTTACGCCGCCCGGCGTCCCGCGCGGTACACCGCCGGCGGCGGGCGGTAGTCGAGCGCCTCGTGAAGCCGCCAACGCCGCCTTCGCCTTCAAGGCCGCCTCAATCCGTCGCCGCTTCGCTCCCATCATGTTCTCCCCGAAATCTGGACCCATCCT
>CAZUAM010000845.1:0-2456 GCA_964618095.1 uncultured Planctomycetaceae bacterium
CTCTACTGTAATATCTCAGGAGGCAGTTGTCTCACCTATTATTGGCACAGAGGGCACCGCCTGCACACTTCGTACCACGTCTCGGTTGCACTTGAACTTCTTCCGAATACCTCTGTTGAGTATCACACAGAACGTCGACAGTTTTTGCTTGGTCTGTCGCTGATCGAAGTGGACTACCATCCGACGATTCTTCTCTACCGCGTACTTCCCGAAACTGTGCAGAAGGAACTGATAGAAGAACTTGTAGAAGCCCAACTCCTTGTCGCCCTCGTGAAAAGTCTTGTAGTCAATCTGTGTAGTGTCGAAAACCACCGACTTGAAATGCAGTTGGTTCCTCCCGGCCAACGAGAAGAACAGATCTACCAGTGATTTGTACTCCGCCAGCTTCTGATCGGATACCTTGGTCCATTTCAATTCCGCGTGCATCTTCTGGCCGTCTCGCCAGAGCGTCATCGCCTGGTTGAACGCCTCGACCGCCGTCGCGTGGACAATCACCCCTCCAAACACCATGTAGCGGTCTTGGGTCTGTCGGCTCTCATCACAGTAGACGTGCAGCAGTGGGCCCTGCTCCATATCAGGCCATCTCCACGATCTTCAGACTCTCGATCCCCCGGTCGTCGACGATCTTCACGGCCACCCGGCGGTAGTCGCCCGGCTCGAAGGGCAGCGAGGCCGTGCCACGGTAGCCTTCGATCAGCTCCTCGTCGATCTCCGCTTTCAGGTTCTTGGCCAGCCGGGCCCAGCCGTCCTTCGGGCCGGCCATGGGGAAGAAGACCTGGCGGGGGAAGAGGCTCCGGCCGTCGTAGTCGGTATCGAGCATCCACATGGCGATCTTGGTGGTGTCGCCTGACTCGATCGACCCAGTTGGCGGGTTGTAGTAGTCGAACCCAAACACCTCGACCTCATACTTTCCCTTGTGCTCGCCTTTGGAGACCTTGCGGACTTGGACATCGGGCTGGCCCATGAGCCAGTACGACTCGTTGCTGGACCGCTTCTTCTTCAGGTCGTCGGTCAACAGGTCTGTATTCATCTGGACCTTCAGCAGGGTGACGCCCGGCCAATGGGTCTCGTCAATATCCTTGGCGGCCTCAGGATCGAATTGGAAAGACGCGAAGATGACCATCTTGGGGGGCGGCTTGAGCGTGCCGGCCTCCTCCAGGGCCATTTCTACTTGACGCTGTTCTAAGGGGGCATGCTCGGGGCCGAACGAGACGACGACCCGATCGACCCGTTCGCCCTTGGTTTCGCGATCGCAATGCAGCCACCTCGTTGCCCCCAGCGGCTCCAGGCGGGTGAACTCGATCCGCTGTCCACCTTTGCCGCGGATGCCGCAGGCCATCAGCTCATCCCGCCACTGCCGCTGCCGAGCGGTCTCGCCATACCGGGTGACTGACACATCTTCTGTAAACTGAAGCCTCGACTGATCGTCCAAGGGCCCGATCTGCGGCAACGTCTGCTGCTCTTCCATGCTCAATGCCCGCCGTTCGGTCACGATCTCCGAAATCGGCCGCACAGCGGGAGCGGGAACTGCCTCGACAGTGAAGGGGCCACTCACGCGGGCTTTGGACTTGTCGACTTCCGGCTGGTCGTAGAGGGTCTCTTGATCTGCATATTTCGATACAACTGCATCAACTTCCACGGGTGTCATGCCCTCGCAAATCTCAGGGTTGTTCGTGACTGAGCCAAGCGTCACGTGCGGAACTTTCTCGTAGATGAACCCGCTGCCGACACCCTCCTCGGGATGGCCCAAGTTGTAGTAATCGTACACCGCCGTCACGAGGCGTTGCTTGGCCAGCGTGATCGCTACCCGCGACGTATCGCACGTGATCCAACGGCGACCCCAGTGCTCTCCGACATAGGCGGTCGTCCCCGAGCCGCATGTCGGATCCAAGACCAAGTCTCCTGGATCAGTGGCCATCAAGATGCAACGGGACACGATCTTTACGTCGGTCTGAACAACGTAAACCTTGCCAGCAACGCCGACGGTATCCGTCCAAATATTGGTCGCCTCTTTGACAGGATAGTCATCGAGAAACAGCTTATACCGCAGCGAGTTCTTTGTTGCGAACAACCGGTCCGCGATGTCCAACTTTTTCATTCCATCGCGATTGGTCTTCCAACTCTTGCCCGCTGTAGGTGAGTATTTCCGCCCTTTCCATCTGTAATCAAACACGCAGCTTTCTGTGCGACCCGATGAAGCAAGATCGAGGCTCGCGAATACCCGCGCCCCTCTTGGAAGCTTCGCGGGGGCCTGCCTTTCCGCATCCGTCAAATTCCGGACACTTCCATCAGGCAATTGAACAAGCGAGAATTGGGGAGAGTGCTCCAGTGTTTGCGAAGTGAAGAGCTTCCTGAACTTCGTGTGCCCGGCCGCAAAGTCTCGCCCATACCATAGAATGTAGTCACACACACCGGGCAAGTATCTTGCCCGAAGTGGGATTTTGGTTTGAAAGGAG
>CAZUAM010000846.1:0-2448 GCA_964618095.1 uncultured Planctomycetaceae bacterium
TAATCGATGTCGAAGGTAACCGGCCAGCTCGATGGCCAGACGGCGACATCCGGCTTGTCAAAATCGAGCGAGAACTGGTACCAATCGATGTCGCCGGGCCCGGCGAGGCTCCCGGCAATTTGCAGCGTGCTCCGGTCGGAGTCCAGCAAATTGCCGATGGATTGGGCGGCGGCAAAGGTGTTGTTGTTGCTTCCCCCCGCGACGCCGCCGGTAGTCGTAGCCGCCGTCCCGAGCGGCGCCATCAGGCCGGTGCCGTCAGAAGTTGGTTCGGTGATGAGGTTTAGTCGGGCGGTGAACGTACCTTCGCCGGTGATCGCCGCCGCGACGGTATTGGCCGTGGTCGCCGCAGGATCAATGTCGATCGTCAGAGTGCCCGCCCCGGAGTCGAAGGTGACAAAAGCCTGGTCGCCCGTCGCTGTGTTGTTGACCAAGATGACGTCAACACCGTTGAATGCCGGCCCGGACGTATTTGCGATAAGGAACACGTCGTTGTTGGAGCCGCCGGGCGCGATCACCGCCCAGGCAGACGCGCCGATGGCAGTTTCCACTTCGGCCAATTCCGCCAGCAACGGTGAATGGGTGGGCATCCCTAATATCTCGATCCCGTTGGTGGCATAGTGGATGCTGGCGTGCCGGACCGTCGAGCCGGCGTACTCCTGCAACTCCCGCAGGCGGACTTGCAGTTCGTAGGCCCCCTTGGTGGTCCCGCCGGCGCTGCTCACTCGCACGTAGTAGGTCCCCGTTTCTCCCGCCGGTCCGGGCAACGCCACCCGCATCCCCGCGTCGCGGGGGTTGGTGGTGTAGAAGTCCTTGGTCAGCCAGACGTCCCGGTCCATGGTCTCAGCAAAAACGTTCGGGCTGGAGAAAACCTCGGTCAATCCCCTCTCTTCATCCAGCGAATCATCGGTCGCGGCCAGCACGAACCCGTCGGCATCGAGCAATTCCACCACCGTATCCAGCGCGTGGGTAGAGCGGTCGATGTCCAGCCAGACCTCGGTTCCCGCCTCGGCTTTGAAGGCGTAGACGTCCACGTCGCCGGGCTCGTCGAAGCGGATGAAGCCGTTGACCTGGAAGCCCAGCCGCAGATTGTCATCGCCGCCCTTTTCCTGGGGTCCCAGATCGCCGATGTACTGCGCGATCAGGGGATTGCCGTTGGCGTCCTCCGTGGTCCCGTAGGCCTTCTCCAGTTCGTTCACCACGCCCACGTTGCGATCGTTGCTGTACGCGTCCAGCTTGATGCTCCGCCAATCACCCTCTGCCGGATCGTCGTCGCGGTTGTCGGTGTCGTTTTGCGGCCGGTCCCGCGGGTCGAGCCCCGCACCGAAGGTATCGTCGGCCAGCGAGGTCAAGACCACGGGATACTCCGGCGCCCCGACAATCTGGACCGTTCCGCCGATGCGGTCGTCGATTTCCTGGGGCGATCCGGTGGCGGTGAAACCGGCGTCGTCGCCGCTGAGCTTCACCACCAGGCTCTCGTTGAGGCGGCTTTGCAGGCGGAGTCCGCTGTAGGTGTGATGATTCGGCACCACGATTTCGTCGAACAGCACGTGCACGATGTCCGTATCGTCCCAGACGGTTTCGGTGGTCAGGGTCCCGCCGCGAACCTCCATGCCGTTGATCTCGTTATCGCCCAGGCGGTTGCCGCGGACCAGCGGGCCATGGTTGTCGGCATAGCTTTCGACCGCGTCGATCTGGCCGGTGCTGCGGCCCCAATCGGGCGAGATCACCGACTGCATCGAATTGGCGTCGATGCTGATCACCGGCCCCTCGTTGCGGCGGAAGACGTTCTCCGCAATCACCGGCTGCGCCCCGCGCACGAAAATCGTGGAGCTGACGGTGGGACCGCGGCCGTTGCGGTCACCGGCGCCGCCGTCGGAGTTGTCGTCCAGCACACTATTGGTGATCCGCACGCGGGCCTGGTGGATTTCGACGGGGTTGAACCGGGCAAAGCCACCCTCGATGGTGGTGGTGCCGCCGGCATGAGCGATCAGGGCGTGGTCGATGCTCCCTTGGGAGACCGGCCCGAAGTACAACCCGCCCCAGTCGCCCCCCGCGGGCCCGCTGCCGGCCGAATCCTCGGCCGTGGCAAACGTTCCGCCGGCCCCGAAGCGATTGTCCAACAGGGAAGTGAACGTCACCTGGCGTCCGAGCGTGCCTTCGGCGATGAGCTGGGTGCCGATCTGGGCCTCGATCCGCGCCCCGTCCATCTTCACCACGATGCCGGGGTCGATCGCCAGCCGGGCGTCGAGTCGCGCCTGCAACGCCGAGGTGTCCGGATCCCGGACCGGCCCGCCCGGCGTCCCGTTAATGATCAGGTTCTCCGCGATCACGTGGACAATGTCGGTGTCGTCGAAGCGGGCGTTGACCTCCAGTTCGTCCATGGCGCGCCCGGCCTGGGTGTGAATCCGCACGAAGATACCGTTGATCGTGTTTTCTACCAGGCGGTTG
>CAZUAM010000847.1:0-2445 GCA_964618095.1 uncultured Planctomycetaceae bacterium
TAGGCCCGTTATTCACGTCGCACGCGAATGCTCGCACGTCGTCGGCCGCGGCGGCGTGGCCGACGTCGTTCTCCAGCTTGCCAAGAAGTGTGCCGCCGAGGACTGCCCAACCACCATCTTCGTGCCGCTCTACGGCAAGATGGACCTTTCGGACGAAGCATTTCTTGGCGAGAAGCCGAGCGAGCCTCTGTCGATCCCGTTGGGCTACGCCGACCGTCCGGAGCGGCTGGAGCAGGTCACGTTTCGTGAAACGGACCTTCACTTCGGCCAGACAGCGGTGAGGTTATGTCTGGTCGAGGCGTCGCGATTCCGCGGGAAGTCGCACCCTTACCTCTACCAGTCGGAGGAGGTCGAGCGGTTTCACAGTTGGTCGCCGGACGAGGCGCTCTTCTGCGGTGCCGAGCGCCCGCCGGCCGACACGGTGCAGACCGGCACCGGCCACCACGACTTCTTCGCGATGAACGTCCTTTTGCAGAAAGCGGCCCTGGAGTACATCCGGAGCCGGCAGCTTGACGACGTTGTCATCCATGCCCACGATGCGCACGCCGCGACCCTCCCGCTGTTGGTCCGCAAGACCAGCCGGTACGAGGAGCCGGACCCGGCCCGGTCGACGTTCGTGGTCACCGCGCACAATTGTGGATGGGTCTATCGGCAACGCTGCGATGACCTCCGGTTCGTCCGCGCGATCCTCGATACCGACATGAACACCGTCGGGCGGTGCGTTGTCGAAGGGGCGTTCGATCCCTTGGGTGCCGCGGTGTTGTTCGCCGACCATTTGACGACGGTCAGCGAGGGCTACGCCTGGGAAGTCATCCAAGGCGGCGCGTCGAACTGGCCGTCCGGGTGCGACGGTGACGTCTGGGCTTTCGCCGCGTTTCTCGTCCGGCACCAGCGCCGGCTCATCGGCATTACCAACGGGATCGATCCCGAACTCAAGGGGCCGGAAGCGCTGCCCGACCATCTGCGTCCGACGGGCCTCTCGCTCGACGATTTCGGCTGGAAGTCCAAGCTGAAAGTGACTTTCTTGGGTCGGCTGAATCGGATACCGCGGGAGTGGAACGTGGACCGCGGGGCCGTGTTCGGTGATCTTCGCGGCGTGGGACCCGACGACTGCTTGTTCTGCTTCATCGGCAGGCTGGTTGCCCAAAAGGGGCCCGACATCATGATCCGGGCGGCCGAAGAAGTGATGTCGTTCGACCCGCACACCGGCCTGTGCGTCGTCGGCGACGGCCTCGAACCGTCGGCGCGGCAAGAGTTCGAGAAGCTGGCCGACCGTTTTGCAGGGCGGGTGATCGTGCTGCCCAATTTCAGCGAGTCGGTGGCCGCCGAGGCGTACGCGGCGGGCGATTTCCTGTTGGTCCCTTCCCGCTTCGAGCCGTGCGGCATGGTCGACTACAATGCCCAGCTCAACGGCAACCTACCCATTGCCAACCAGGTTGGAGGTCTTTCGAAGATCATCGACGGCCGTACCGGGTTGGGCTATTTCGGGCTGACCGACCGCGACAACTTGCGCGGCCTGGTCGGCGCGATGCTCCGTGCGCTAGACCTTTTCAGCGACAAGTCCCGGCTGGCCGAAATGCGGACGACGGCCGCCCGCCACGTCCGCGCCCACCACACGTGGGACGCCGTTTTTCCGCACTACCGTCGCCTCTACGGCCTGGACGGCTGAGAATCGGCCGAAAGATAGCGTCAGCCTTTTCTTGCCGGACTTGGTTTACGCCCGGCTCGACTTTCGTATCTCGGTCGACCGCCCGGTCTGCTGGCCCCCACACGAACGGGGCCTTTCCGGCCAGATTTACCCCTCCCTAGAGTTGATTTTGGAAAATCTCCAATCGGTTTTGTCACCTTTTGGGGTTCGGCGGGCTATAGGGGGCAGAAGGGATTTTATCGGAACGGGCACTAACCATAATTTTGCACGAAGGAGGTAACGGTCATATCTGTCACAAACCCCTCTGGAGAGGAAAAATCAGTTGCATTTAGAAAGGTGATGACTCATGAGAACGCGCCGAAGAGTATTGGTCCTTGTAGGGATTGCTTTGGTGATCGCCGCTTTCCCCACGGCACAGCCGGTTCAAGCTGCAATTGTCGATTACACGGTTTTCGGCTGGGAGCCGAATCAGTATCCGGCCGACACCACTCCGCCGGGAGATGCGCCCTGGGGCGTGGATGGTTATCCCGGTGACACACTCGAAATGGTCACATATGCTGGCACACTCGATCTTACGCCAGGAACATATGACCTGAAAATAAACACTTTCAAGTGGACCATAGATTACACATACGGCGGAACTGAAACCGCCTGGGACTATCCGGACAACTGGAGCGAAGTATCACACAATATCACTGCTGTACGAAGTATATCTTTCAGCGACGGGCCTTCGGGTTCTTTGAGCCAGACGATGGATTTGGAGAATAAATGGGACAACGACTATGTAACTATCTATG
>CAZUAM010000848.1:0-2437 GCA_964618095.1 uncultured Planctomycetaceae bacterium
TCGATCTGGCGGGGGACGGAGCCGGCGACCTCCAGCGTCGCGTTTCCGATGGTGATCTGGCCGCCGGGCTGGGCCAGCACGCCGGGGCCGGCCTCGAGCACGCCGGCGTTGTGGTTCACAGCCCCCAGAACAATGAAGCTTCCGGCCAGCGCCAACGAACCGGTCCCGTCCTTGGTCAGGGCGCCTTGCAGTACGGAGTAGCCAGTCTCGGTGTTGATGGTCAGGCCGGTCCCCTCAGCGGTATCGACCGTGAGGTCGCCAGCGGCCGAAAGCGGGGCCGAGACAGTGTGCTCCCCCTCTACGACGTTGATCTCGGCGTCGCCGCCGGAAGTCTGCAGCGTGACGGTGGCCGGCCCGGCGATCGTGTAGCTGTAGGCGTTGTCGAAATTGATCGTGCCCACCGTCACCGGCGAATCGACCGTCACCTCGCTGTTCTCCTCGATGTTCTCCAGGAAGTTCGCCACCGCGTCCACGGCGTTGGGGACGCAGCGGTCTGTCCAGTTCGCCGAATCGTTATACGAGTCACCGCCGGCAAGTTTCCACTCCGACGGAAGGTCCAGGGTGCCCATGTTCGCGGTCACCGCGTAGTCGTTCCACGTGCCGTCGTCGAAACCCTTACACGTGTCGATCACCCGCAGCTCCCAAGTGCCCACGGGATCCTCGCCCCAAAAGGCGTTGGAGACAAAGGTCCAGTCGATGTTATCAATCGAATCGGCACCGTTCCGCGTCATCAGGCGGCTGGTCGTGGCACCCGGCGAGGTGAGGTAGGCCTCCACGTCGCCGCGATAAGTGTGCGTAATGTCCAGGAAGACCTCGACGTCCTCGAGCTGGCCGGCGGTATTGAAGACGAATGTCTCGCTGAGCCAGGTTGGCGTGCCGGACTCGCCGCCAAAGTCCTCGTCCACCTCAGTAATACCGGTCGTTTGGGTCACCAGGGTCGTCACGCCGTCGCCCAGTTCGGCCAGTTCGGCGAGGCTGGTGAAGGCGTCGGCGTCGATGAGGCCGAAGCCGTAGTTGTTGTTGAAATGGTACCCGGCGGCGTTGGTGACCCAGCCGCCCATCGGGTCCACGTCGTTGGGGTCAACCATCGCAGACGTCCTGGCCAACAGGTGCTTGGCCGCCCGCACGTCCATGTCCGGATAGGCCTCCTTGCCCAGGGCCATGATCCCGGCGACCAACGGGGCGGCCGCGGAAGTTTGGCCGAAGACCGGGGTGTAGTTCAGAGAGTCCTCAGGACCGGCGGGGGGAAGAGGGAAGCCGTTGTAGCCGAACAGACCTACGAGGTCGGTCGTCGTGATGCCGAAGCCCGCGGCGCCGCTGGACGGTGCCGTGACGAACACGTTCGCGCCCCAGTTGCTGTACCAGCCGAACGTGCCGTCTTCGCCCAGTGCGGCCACGGTAATCGACTCCGGAACGCTCTGGAGGTGCTTTTTGTTGGCGTCCCCGTCGATCGCATGGCCGTGCTCGGAATCCCACTCACCATGGCCCAAACGGTCGTTGCCGGCTGAAAACACATGGATGGTGCCGGCGCCGGCCGAGGTGACGAGCGCGCCGACCGGGTCGCCGTCATCCCAATAGGGGGGCGCTCTACCGTAACTGTGGTTTTTGACCTTGATGTTCGTATTCTCGGCGCTGGAATGATAGAGGGTGGCCTGGACGAACATCTCATCCGTGCCCTCGTAGTCGATGCGCAGACCGGCCAGGCCGGCATAGGGCGCGGCCCCGGTCACACCCATTGCCGGTTCATTGCCACCTCTTGCCGCAGCCACCCCCGCGACCGCCGTGCCGTGCACCTCACCGGCGTTCATCGGACTCGGGTCGTCGTCGCCGTCGTGGAAGTCATAACTGTCCCCCGCCACGTAATTGGGGCCCAGGTCGGGATGCGCCCACTGCAAAGCGTCATCCACGATGCCGATGGTCACCCCGTCGCCGGTCCACTCCACCCACGCCCCGGCGAGGTTGGCATCCGGTCCGCCGCCGGGCGTCTGGTTATCCAGGTGCCACTGGCCGGGGAATCCTTCCGGGTAGTCGTAGGGAAAGTAGGGGTCGTTCGGCGAAAAGTGCGGAACGTAGTCGCCCCGTTCATACCACTGGGGGAAATAACCCTCGGGTGCCTTTGGAGGCAAAGGTCTTTCCTGGTGCCCCGCGGCATCCGCTCCCGAACGCGCGGTGAAGAAAACCACGCAAACCAACGCGACTGCAATGTTGTGCTTCCTCATCTCGTTTGCCTCCCGTAAAAGTGAAACGATGGTTTAAGCGGCCAGGTAGAACACACTCTACATCAATCAAGCCGGTTTCCGCCGGCTCGCAGGAAAGCAGATGCGCGAAAACATCACGTCGAAGCGCCCCGTCTGGGGAGAGAATCACGGCAGGGGGCGCAAGGGAAGGCTGGCGTGAGAAATGCTCTGGGGAGGGCCGGTGTCAAATGCCGTATGGT
>CAZUAM010000849.1:0-2436 GCA_964618095.1 uncultured Planctomycetaceae bacterium
AGGCCGATCCGCCGGCCAGCGGACGGGACGACGTGCTGGACAACGCTCGTTTCGGTGTCACCGATCACGTCAGGGTCGATCCCGGCGATTGGAGTCAGGTAATCGGAAAACGAGCGATCACCTCCGGCCCCGATCCCGACTTGTCGAGCATGATGATGGAAATCCCCGGCGAGGGGATCGACGCCGGGTTGTCGAACACCGGCGCGGGGAACGTGCTGGTGGTGGGCGACACCATTTTTGCCAACGACATGGTGCGGCCCATCGCCTCCGGCTTCGAGAATTCGGACCCGGCGCGTAACAATAACAACTGGAACAACGCACCGATTCTGCTGAATTTCGTCTACCAGCAGGCGATTCCCGAGCCGGCCAGTCTCACCTTGTTGGTAATCGGCCTGGCCGCACTGGTCGGCGGTTGGCTCTGGCGGCGCGGGGCCGCGTAATCGGCTCTGCAAGCCACTTTCTTACCGAACACCTTGTCATAGACAGAGGCCGCTGAGGGGAACCGATACGTCTTTGCGGCGGTTTGAAAGTGCCGGCCGAAGACGGGGAGGTGTCTATTTCGTGAAACAGGCGGCCGGGTGCGATGTTTAGAGTTTTGGACGTGGCCGATTGTACGGCCGGGCGGCCCGGGACGGCGGTGATTCATAAGCCCTTAAGTCAAACCGGATTACGGAACAAACCCGGCCTGTTCTGAATTCAGCTTGACTTGGCACAAATCGTGCTACAGGAGTACGGTACATCGGTCTGTCTTAGGTGGTCGCGGGCTCCCTTGTTGTGGGAAGGAAGAACCATGAAGCGTATGCGTCGGACGAGGAACAGAGGTCGCAGGCGTCTGGGCGTCTTGACGTTCGAGTGGATCCTGTTGATCTCTCTGCTGGTCATCGGCATCATCGGGGGGCTGTCGGCGGTGCGGAACGCCCTGATCTGCGAATTGACGGACCTGGCCGAGTGTATCACGGCGTTGAACGTGTGCGGCTGTGGGCCGTGCGACGAGAGCGGCTGCCCGCCCGGGCAATCCGACTGCTGCGACGATCCCTGGTGGTGTTGGACCTGCAACGGCCCCTAACACGGATTATTCATAGGCGTGCCACGGCCGTGTCGGCCGTGCCGCCCTGGGTAAACTGCCAAGTCTGGAGCACGGCTGACACAGCCGTGGCACGCGAATACCTACCCGACGATGGTCCTATGAATAATCCGGGCTAACCGCCCGCACCAACTCCCCCGCTTGCCCGGCTCATCTCTGTGCGGTCCTCTGCCGCGGAGTTCAGTCCCGGGGCCGCCCGGTTTCCGGCTGGGCTGGTCATTGCCCCGGGATTTTCTTATGGTATCTTCAGTAGCGGGGTAGTTTTCAGCCGGTGCTGCCGTGCGGCACACCCGGTGGCCGCGTCGAACCAAAGAGACTCTTTAGCAGCAAGGGGGTATTTCGTGGCAAAATCATCCGAGAAGGTCCAAAAAGACGCTGAAGGCCCAGCTTCGGCGGGCGGCTCGGGCGACGACCGCTCGGCGCCGGAGCCGCAGCAACCGGTGCAGGTTCAGGTCGACGACTCCAAGGCGTTGACGGCGTACGCGAATTTCTTCCGCGTGGCCGGGATGCCGGAGGAGTTGATTATCGATTTCGGCCTGAATACCCAGCCGTTCGGCGTGCCCACCCAGCCGATCCCGGTCAGCTTGCGGGTCGTGCTGAACTTCTACACGGCCAAGCGGATGGTGCATGCCTTGCAGTTGGCCCTCCAGCGCTACGAGACCACCTTTGGGGTGCTGGAGACCGACGTGCAGAAGCGGGTGAGACCGGAGGTCATGGGCCCGCCGCCGAGCCCGCCGCCGGCAAGCCGGTAGGCCGTCGAACACCGCGCTCCGCAGCATTGGCCCCGCGCCCCAGGCCGGCCTTGAGGAGGGCGGCAGATCGGCGGTTTGGCGTTTTTTGACCGCCTTTGCCTGTCCAGCAGGGTTTCATGCGGGGGCCGAACGGTCTTCGTAAGGGGTTTTGCTGCAACGGGTTACGTCGCGGGCCAGGTAAACATTCGCCCAACCCGTCAACAACTCGTTACGACGCTCCGCGTCGTAACGGACTGTCGCACGCTCCGCGTGGAACAATCGGCGCAACTCGTTGCGGCACAATATCTTCTGCTTCACCGACGCGGAGCGTCGAGGACATTGCGTTCCTACGCAGAGCGCTCAGTATTACCCACATTTTAGCCTACTTGCTTCGGCACCGCGTATCATCAGGATGAGTTTGCCAAATCCGCGTCAGAGCGTGAGCCAGCCGGGCTGACCGTCATGTTTTCGACCAAGCCAACCACCAAGTCTTGCGATGGCGTGATAGAACTCTTGCACCGTGGAAATCTTCCGATGTTTGCCTCGTTGGAGACAGCGAACCATTTGCAGCCAAGGCAGCGGAACCACCTTTTCGGCGGGACGATCCGGATCGACTCGCGC
>CAZUAM010000850.1:0-2425 GCA_964618095.1 uncultured Planctomycetaceae bacterium
CCCCAACTCACCAAAACGCCATGAATTCACCCACAGATTCTGGCGAAGACCCTTACTGATAGGTACTCTGTTGGCTCTTCCGGTGATCGGTGCGAACGCCACACTTACCGGTAGGCCAGGCGGTCACAAGGCCAAGGCTCGTTTTCAGTGTTTCTACATGACTTGGGTCTCCTTTGGCTACGAATTGGTTTGCGTTGGAACAAAAGGGTCGTCTCCCCGGGCGCGCAGACCAGCCGCCCGGGCGATGCCAGGCCGGTGAGGACTCCGTTTCGCAGCGTGGCCTCACCGGCCGCTTCTCTTCTGAGGGGTCAGGGGCGAGGGTTCAGGGCAGGGGGCTGGCCTATCCTGCGCATTCCGCCGGTCCCTCTCCCCTGATTCACCAATCAGCATTCCTCCTCCGCGTTCCTCTGCGTCCTCTGCGGTCAGTTAGTCGGGTCGTCCGGTCTCGTGTGGCAATTCGTTTGGCTTCCCCTGTTTCTGTTGGCCGTCCTTCGGGTTCAGTCGTATGGGTTTGTCATAGTCGGCAGGGCCCCGCTCAAACCTGGCTTTTTCGATTGGCGGGGGCTCGGGCATTCCTAACAACTCAGCGGCTTCGGCAGCGAAGCAACGGAGTTCTTGACTCTCGGGCTTGTTCTCTTCCATCCACTCGACGGCCTTGTCGTACGACTGCCGAGCCTGGTCCTTCTGGTCGAGTTGCCAGCGGGCCATGGCCAGGAAGAAGCCCGTGCGGGCGACATTGTAGTATTCCAGGTCGCTGGACTTTTGCAGTGCGTCGACGGCCGCCTGCCAGTTGCCCGCCCGGTACTGGGCCGCGCCCAGGGTGGTCCAGATTGCAGGATGGTTTGGCGCCTGCTTGAGCGCCTGGTTGGCCAACTCCAACGCCCGATCCACGCGGCGAAGTCGAGGCTCCTCGCAGGTGGCCAGGAACCACGCCAGAAAGTCTGTTTGGTCAGGGCTGGGCTTGATCTGCAAAGCCTTAGCGATGTCGCTTAGGGCTTCTTCGACTTCGCCGAGTTGTGCCCTGGTTCCTGCGCGAACCACGTAGAACCGGGGGTCCTTGCGGTCGAGCCTTATGGCTTTGTCGCAGTCGCGGATGGCTTGATCGAACTGGCCCTTTTCGTGGTACGTGATCGCGCGGTTGATGTAGCTGCGGGGGTTTTTCGGGTCGAGCCGGATCGCATCGTCGAAGTCGGCCATGGCCTTGTCCAAGTCGCCTTTGTCGCCATAGGCGAGGCCCCGGTTGTAATAGGATATGGCGCAATTGGGATCGAGGCGGATGGCCTCGGTGTAGTCGGCGATCTCCTTGTCGAACTCGCGCTTTCGACTATAGGCGCAGCCGCGGTTGTTGTACGTTGCGGCGTTTTTCGGGTCCAACCGGATAGCGTGCGACAAGTCAACGATTACCTGGTCCCAGTTCTCCCGTCGGGCAGCCACGTCGGCCAGGCCCGCTTGGGCCCGGGCCAGTTGCTCTTGGAAAACCGAATCGTCCGGGAACTCGGAAAGCAGCTTCTCAGCCAGGGGAACGGCGCTGTCGAAAGCCTGCTTCGCCTCGGGATAGAGCCCGAGTCGACTTTGGCACTCGCCCAGACGAATGTTGGCCTTGAGGACCTGCAAGCGTAGCGACGGTTCGTCACGATTGGCAGCGGCGAATTGCGCGTAAAAGCCCATCGCTTGTTCCAGGAATTCGATGGTCTTGGGGGTGATTTCTTCCGCAGGCTCGACCTGGTCGCTGGCAAACGCCCCCTTCAAGTAGCCGTCACCTACGTACTGGAGATAGACGGTGTCCAAGACGTGCATTGCGGTCACCAGGTTGCGTTCTGCACGCTGCCGCTGCTTGACCTCCCGCAGGTGCGCGTTGAAGATGAGCAACGTGGTGATCAACAGTATGGCAAAACTGGCGGCAATGCCCCGGCTGACGGCCCAGTAGTGGCGGCGCGACCATCTTGCGGCCCGTTCGGCCAACGTGGGCCGCCGTGCCCGGATCGGCGTGTCTTCCACAAAGCGCCGCAGATCGTCGGCCAACTCCCCGGCGGTGGCGTAGCGGGACTCGGGCTCTTTGGCGGTGGCCTTCAGGACGATCGTCTCCAGGTCCTTTGGGATGGTGCTGTTGAGTTGCCGCGGCGGGCGGGGGTCGTCTTCGATGACCTGGCGGATGAGTCTTTGGCGGTCGTCGCCCGGGAAGGCGGGCTGGAGGGTGAGCAGCTCGTAGAGGGTGAGACCTAAGGAGTAGACGTCGGTGCGGTGGTCCAACACGCCGTGCTTGGCCTCTACCTGCTCGGGGCTCATGTAGCGCAGTGTGCCCAGGAGGTCGCCGGTCATGGTCAGATTCGTCTCGGTATGGGTCATCGCCAGGCCGAAGTCGGTGATCCAGAGGTGAGGGGGCTGGGCCACGCCACCCACACCCCCCGCCCCACTCCCAGAGGGA
>CAZUAM010000851.1:0-2419 GCA_964618095.1 uncultured Planctomycetaceae bacterium
GCGACAATTACCCTTCCCCTTCAGCGACAATTAGAAATACCCATTGGGAACCTTCGGGCTGGGCGGCTTTTTTCGGAGCGTAGCGGAGAAAAAAGCCGCCCAGCCCGGGCCGCCGTCATGGGGTGGGGCCGGGGCAAGATGCCCTTGCCATGCATGGCCCCACCGCGTCGATCGCCCTGGCGGCCTGGGGACGGGCTTCAGGTGGTCGCATGGGCCTTTTGGACCTGCTTGGCGGCCTCCACTCGGTAGCTGGGGATGTTCAACTCCAAGATCACACTGTGATGCACCAGTCGATCGATGGCCGCGGCCGTGGTCATCGGGTCTTTGAAGATCTGCTCCCACTTCGAGAACGGCAGGTTGCTGCTGAGCATCATGTTGCCCCGCTCGTAACGTTCGGCAAGCAGGGTAAACAGCACCTCCATTTCCTCGCGGCTCTGTTGCACGTAGCCGATGTCGTCGATGATCACTGCGTCGAAGCCTCCCAGTCGTTTCAGCAGGCGGCTGAGCTTCAAGTCCCGCTTGGCCACGAGCAGGTCCTGGAGCAAAAGGCTGCAGGTACTGAAATAGACCTTCCGCTTATTGCGAATCAGTTCCTGGCCGATGGCACACAAAAGATGTGTTTTTCCACTGCCACTCTTGCCGAATACCAGCAAGTTTTCGCAGCGATCCAGAAAACCACGGTCCAGCAGCATCCGCACTTGCCGGGCCACCTTCGCCGGAAGCCGCTTCAGGTCGAAAACGGCCAGGTCCTTCTCCAACGGCAGCCTCGACTGACGCAGAAACCGCTCGATGCGATTGGCCGTGCGCACCTCGCACTCCCGCTCGGAGAGTTCTAGCAAGTACTGCTCGTAGCTGAGCGTCTCCTGTTCGGCGCGTCGGGCCAACGGTTCAAAACTCTCTCGGAACGTGGGCAGATGCAGCTCCCTCAAGTAGCCCGTCAGCCGCCCCTTCACATCCGCCGTCTTCCCGTCCTTGGGCGAAACCATCCCACACCTCCTTGTTGGTGAAAAGGTCGTCAAAACTCTCCAGGTCCGCCGTTTCCACGGCGACTTCGGTAACCGCCGGTACTTCCTCTTCCCGGCGAACAAACTCCTCGACTGCCTCCGGCGTGATCGGGCGGTCCTGTCCAAACAACGCACGCAAGGCGTCGTCTACCCCCGTCTCGCTCTGCTTGGCTGCCATCCGGAGAATCTTCAAATACTCCCGTACCGCGCGGGCCGGTCGGGTTTCCCGCAAGCCGTCATACGCCATCCGAAACCGGCTGGTGGGGAACAAATCCTCGCAATAGCGGTAGTTCTCGAATGCCCCCGGCTTGCGGACCAGGGTGTCGATCACGTGCCGGTAGTCGATCCGATGCTTCCCCCGGCCTCGCAGTCGCGGCAGCCGCTCGATAAGCTTCTGGCCGTACCACACCTCCAGATGGTCGGCGTGGACTCGCACCTCCACCTGCTCGCCCATCAGCCGGCTGTCGACCGAGTAGACGTTATGGTACACGTGAATCAGGCTGCCCGTGCCCACGCCAACCTTCAGCCGCCGGTAACTCTCCCGACGCCGATCCGGCAAAGGACCAAGCACCGCCAACTCCTCGGCCAGCCGCTTCCGGCGACCGAGATTCCGCTCGTGGCGGACTTCGCGGAGAAACCTCTTGTACGCCTCGACGCTTTCAAAGTCCCGGCTGCCACGAAGCAACAACGCCTGGTCCACCGCCTCCTTGAACCAGCGATGTAACGACTCGGCATCGCCGTTCTCGTTCGCCTTGCCCGCCTGGATCTTCTCTCCCTCCATGCAGTAGTGCTTCAGCAATGCCTCGTAGCGATCCGTGAAGTCTTTCTGCTCCGACAGGTTGTTCACCGCCGAGCTCATCCGCTCGCTGCGGTGACGCGGAGGCACCCCGCCCAGTTCCCACAAGGCGTTCTGCAAGCCCTCGCTAAACGCTTCAAAACTCTCCGAAAAGCAGACCGTCACAGTCTCCCAGTTCGAGTAGGTCAGCACGAAGTGATACACCATGTGCGAAAACGGCTGCCCCTGGATCGTCACCCCCAGGCTACTCATCCGGGTGAAGTCCGACGCACATAGCTGGCCCGGACATCGCCCGCCATCCCTTCACCCCCCGCTGAAAGGTCCGCAACTGGCCGTCCTCGAAGCAGCCTGGGTACTCCCGCCTCAGCCACTCGAAGAGCGTCTTCGCCTTCAGGCCCGGACTGACCTCCAACTGCTCGTACACCTGCGGCCACACCTCCTCGAACGGGTCCTCCCGGGTATGCCACGTGTGCGGTTCGGCTATCTCACTGGGAAGCCTCCCCAAGTCCTGGTACTTCCGTGCTGTCTTCCGGTCCATTCCCGACCTCAACGCCGCCATCCAAAGCGTCTCACCCGACGCCAACAACTCAAACAACCGCTTCACCTGCCGATCCGTGAC
>CAZUAM010000852.1:0-2417 GCA_964618095.1 uncultured Planctomycetaceae bacterium
CAGCAACAGTGCGGCGGTCCCGGCCACGTTGGGCGATGCCATCGAAGTCCCCGACTTGTAGCCGTAATGGTCATCGGCGCTTCCCACTGACGAGTGCACCCAATCTCCGTTGGCCACCACGTCCGGCTTGATGCGGCCGTCATCCGTCGGGCCACAGGACGAGAAAGCGCTCAGGCTGATTGTCGCGGGGTCATGTGGGTCGGTTGTGTGGTCAAGCACCGAGCCGACGACCAGCGTGTTCTTCGCTACCTGTGCGTTAAGCAGCGTGTCGTATCCGGTTGCCCCTCCATCGGGTTCGGGAAGGGGATAGTCAACGAGATACCAACCCGGGACAGCGCCCCACGTCGGAAAGTACGCGTAAAAGCTGCCGTCGCCGCGGTGGTTGTGGAAAATGTCGGTGCGATCGTTGCCCGCCGCGAAAACCGCAAGCAAATTCGGATTGTCGTATAGCACCTCATCGAGTCCCCGCGCGTCGGAGAACGCGTTTCCCCACAGCGACTGATCGACCGCGTCATTCGTGGCGCGATACTTGCCAAAGTTGGGGTCTTCGTAAATACCAGCCTGGTAAGCAGCCTCGTAGTCGCCCACCCATGTGTCTACGGTTGGACTAACCCACGGTATTTTGTCCGTCCACCCCCGCAGATAGCCGTAGGAATGGTTCGAGATGTCGATGACCCCGGCGTCAAGAGCCATCTCGGCTGCATCGCCAGCCAAGCCCCGGCTACGCAAGAGCACGGAACTCGCCATTCCCCCGGCGGCAGGATCGACCCCAGTGGCGCCGATCGTCCCTGCCACATGCGTGGAATGGTTGCTAATGTTCCCGCCGTCCACGATGGTCACTCGACCGGTGAGTTCCCGGTGTGTGGATCGAACGGGGCCCTCGTCCCAAATACCGACGGTAACTCCGGCGCCGGTGAGGTTCAGGCCAAGTCCTCCGTTGGGCCATAACTGGTCCGCATTGGTAGTGGCGGCAGCGTTGGCGTTGAGGTTGAAAATCGACCAGTCGAAAGTAGTAAGGTAGTGAGGCCCCGATATGAGCCCCCTATAACCCGGAATATCGGGCGCCGCTTGCGCACAGGCCGCGCGAGGTTCCAGATTCAATGAGATCAGACACAGACCGACAACCCCGGTCATGCGGACCAGCAACCGCACCCGTAAAACAGCCCTGCAATCCATGTGTCACCTCCTTATCGCAGTAGCGTGGGAAACGAAGAACTGACCAAGGCGAACACTGATTTACGCCAAGCCGACATGCCTGTTCAATCCGTGACCGTTGGGGTCCGCGCGGAAAGAACTTCCCGCATGGTGTGTTTTGTTTCAACGGATTTGGCACAAAACTCGCGTCTGGCTAAGCAACAATCTGCTCAGTGGTAAATGGCAGCGTGGGCTGCCGAAGTTGTAGGTTCTTTTCCCTCCGGCGGTGCCGGGCCTGAGCAAGCTTCGCGCGACGGATGCTATACAACGCTTCCGGCCCGGCTGCTTAAACAGGTCTTCCCGGTCCCACGGTCAATCAGCGCGAGCCTGCCGCATCCCGCCGCCAGAGCATCAACAGCAGTGCCAGCCCGCCGCTGATCAACAGCACCAGCGTACCCGGCTCGGGCACTACCAGCAGGTCCAGGTCGCCGCTGGGGCTGATCACCGGCCGCCATCTCAACCCCTCAGCCAGCGGCGCATTGTCAAAGTTGAAGAGCCTGTCCAGGTCCGGGAAGGCGAACTCAGCCTTCGGATGAATCGCATACCCCAGCAACTCGTACGGCGGCGGAGGACGGGTGTAAGACTCGCCCGTTACAATCAGGTGGAACACGTCGCCGTTGACCGGGTCGTACGAGGCCGGCGGGTTCGCCGGGTCAGGGTCAAAGGTGTAGATGCTGATCGGACCTTCCACCGGGACAGGGAAGACCACGAATGTTAGCGAGGGATTAAAACCACCGGGCCCAACAACAGGAGTGTAACTGCCGGACAGGTAGACCTGCGTGTAGTCTCCTGGCACAAGGCCAGCGTCACCCGTGACCCTCCCAACTACCTCGCCCTGAGTCGGGCCGAGAAGCTGGAAGAGCCTTCCCGGTCCCCAGGGTTCTGCTTTAGGCACTACCTCGCGGGTGAAACTCGCGTTGAGGTTGAAAATCCACGACGGCATAATAGGCGGCTCGTGAGGTCCCGAAATATATTCCGGAAGCTCGGCGGGCTTTTGCGCACACGCCGCGCGCGGAGCGAGGTTCAAGGAAATCAGGCAGAAACTGACCACCCCGGTCACCCGCATTAGCAACCGCACCGGCAAGACGGCCCTGCAATACATAACCACCGCGACTGTAATCTTGTGCTTCTTCATTTCGTTTACCGCCTGTAACCGGGACGGAATCGTTTAACCCGGATTATTCATAAACCGAGGATTGCTGGGGCATGAGCGGCGGGGAATG
>CAZUAM010000853.1:0-2392 GCA_964618095.1 uncultured Planctomycetaceae bacterium
TGGATTTCTTCGTATTCTTCATCGGTTGCACAGAAAGCCCGGCCGTTTTTGCCGATGATATCTTCGGGGGAGTAACCGGTCATAGTGGCGAAATATTCGTTGACCCAGCGCGCAATGCGGTTTCGTTCCAGGATGATGCCGAGAGGCGCCGCCCTCAGGATACCCTGGAGCCGGGCCTCGCTGGCTCTCAGCGCTTCTTCGGCCAGCTTGCGCTCGGTGATGTCGCGGACAAAAACGGATATCAGCCCTTCCAATCGGGCTTCGAGGATTGCTTGGTCGTCCTGTTTCAGAGAACCAACCAAGTGGTCGAGGTATTCTCGGAGCTCCTCGAGGTTCATCTCACGTCCTTGCTTCAGTTCCGAGTTCAGGGAATGGGTGGTGCCATTGCCAACCAGTCTTGCCGGTATCTCGATAACGCTCGAGTCTTCTGATGGTCAGTTCTGCGAAAACGGGATCGATATCGAACGTGTAGACTTCTCTCTTAAGCCTTTCCCCGGCGAGGAGCGTCGTTCCAGAGTGGGCAAAGAAGTCAACAACTAGATCCCCCTCGGCGCTACTAGACTGAATAATGCGTTCAATTGCGTTCAACGGTTTCTGAGCATAACAGCCGGGTACATTCTCTTCCATGCGATAGAAGACTTGTTGTATATCCACCCACACGTTTCCGGGGCGAATTGTCTTGGATTTGCTCCGCTCAAGGTTTTCGGTTATCCGTCCGTTCACCTGCTTGTAGTAGCCGCGGAGGATCTTGGGGATGTCCGTATAGACGACCGTGAACTTGGGGTTCCCTTTGGTGTAGTACAACAGTTCTTGGCGGACCCACATCCAGTTGCCCGGCGTGCCATATCCACGCTGATTCCTCATCGTAATCAGGTTTCGCGCACGGAGCTGAGAGTATTCGCGCATGACTATCATGAAGTCGGGCAAAGGCTGAAAGCCGTCCTTGTAATCGGCCCCTGTCCAGACATAGAAGTGGGCATCACTCTCCAAGGCATCAATGGCGTTTCGTACCCATTTCCTTGAGAAATCTAGATACGAGTCTAAACGGGTCTTCGATAGCGCCTTTGAGCTCGCGTTGCCAACGGCTACATTGTAGGGCGGGTCGCTTATGATGAGGGGCGTTTTCCGATCTCGCATAATCTGGCGGACATCTGCAGAGCACGATGCATCCAACGCGCCCACCCGATGCCCACGCACCGGGTCTTCCCAGACTTGACCGTATTCAAGACGGCAGAAAGGGAGCAGACGCTTTCTGACCTCTGGTTGCACATCGAGCCTATTGAGTCGCTCCCCCGTCTTGCCTTTGTCGAACTCGGGGCCGGTCTGGACGGTCTTCATCGGGAAGAGGGTCCTTTGTTCAGTTGATTTCATTTACCATCTCCCTGAAGGTAGCCACCACGCGAATGATTTGAGGTTGAGGGGCCTTACGGAACGTGCTGAATCTCGCTCATTTTCTGCTGCACTTCTTCGGCCTTCTGGGATTCTTCGCGTTTTTGGAAGGCTTTGACTGCCTGGAGCCAGGCCTGTTTGGCCTTCTGGGGCTGTTTGGCTTTCAGATGGGCGTCGCCGAGGTGGTCGAGGATTACGGGGTCGGGTTCGTTCTCGGCCGCGGCGGCCTTTTGCAGTTCGGTGACGGCCTCGGTGTGACGTCCCAATCGGTAAAAGACCCAGCCCAGGCTGTCGCGATAGGCGGCGTTGTCCGGCTCGGCGTGGACGGCATGTTGGATCATCTTCAAGGCCCGGTTGAGGTATTTGCCTTGATCGGCCCAGAGGTATCCCAGGTCGTTGGAGGCCCCCACGTCGTCGGGGAACTCGTCGAGCACCTGTTGGAGCCACTCTTCGGCCTGGGCCAGGTTTTCCTTGAGCGCGTAGAGGCTGGAGAGCACCAGCCGGGCTTCGCGGAGCAGGCCGCGGATCTTGGGGGATTCGTGGGCTGAGTCGAACTCCGCGAGCAGTCTGCGGTACACCTGAATCGCTTCATCGTTCCGTTTGCTGCGATACAGCACCCAGCCGACGCGGCTGCTGAAGCGGGCCAAATCCTCTTTCTTTTGGGTGGCCTTCGCGGCGGCGATCACCGCCTTTTGCATGGCGAGCCTCTCTTCGGCCCCTCCCTGGGCGGCCGGAAGGGCTTCTTTGGCGGCAAGTGCTTCTTTGCCGGCTTTCTCGGCGGCCACGCGCGCCAGTTGGGCTGCTTTGCGGGCGGCGGCAAGTGCTTTCTCGGTCTGGTCGTCCATGGCCAGGGCTCCGGCCAGCAGGTTGTAAAGGCGGGGGTCTGCCTCCGGCGGCGCCTGCCGGTCGATCCCTCGCTGAAGCACCTCGGCTGCCTCGGCCGGCCGCTCGGCGAGCAACAGTCCCACGCCCCAGTCGAGGAACACCTCGACGGCCTGGTCGG
>CAZUAM010000854.1:0-2388 GCA_964618095.1 uncultured Planctomycetaceae bacterium
AGTCCACCAGCCGGCCGAGGAGGCGAAGGCGCACGTAATCGCCACCACAGCCGTCAGCCCCAGCAGAAATCGAACTGAAAACTGAATCCGCGGTGAGGGAGGGTCTTTGGTGGCGCCCATTCACGGCCTCTTTGCACCGGTCTACCTGGCAAAGGCCTTTCGCAGCAGGGCCAGGCTCTTGGGCACGGCCGTCTTGAAATCTTCGCGGCCCTCGAACTCCAGCGAGACGTACCCCCGGTAATCGTGCTTGCGCAGAATGGCAGCGATCCGCCGGTAGTCCAAATCGAGCGTGTACCAGACGCCCCCGCCGTAATAGGTCTTGGCCTGCACGAAGACCGTCTTGGGGGCGATCTTCTCCAGCCGGCCGTAGGGATCCTCGAGAAAATTCCCGGTGTCCATGGTGACCCTCAGCCAAGGCGAGTCCACGGCATCGACGATCCGCAGCACCCCTTCCGGCGTCAGCCCCAGTCCCCAGTGGTTCTCCAGCCCCAGCAGCACGCCGCACTTGGCCGCCGCAGGAAGACATTTTCTTAGGCTCTCGATGACCCAGGGGAAGGCGTCTTCGTCGGTATAGCCCGGCAAGGGCGGTTCAATGCCCCGATTCTCCATCAGGTGGTCGAAGTTCTTAGAGGTTCCCCAGCGGCCGGTGTTCACCCGCATGGTGGGGATGCCCAGCTTATAGGCCAGCTCGATGCTGGCAATCGTCTGGTCGATGTTCTTTTTTCGCTCGTCCGGATCGGGCGAGACGAAGTCCTGGTGCGTCGACATCCCGCAGATGGCCAGCCCGGCGAGGAAGGCCTGGCGCTTCAGCGACTGAAGATAGGCGTTGTCCAGGTCGCGCTTGCCGCGGCGCATCTGGACTTCCAGCAGCTCGACCGCGTCGAAACCCATCTCGGCGGCCAGGCGGATGCACTCCTCCATCCGCGTAATCCCGCCCCGGTCGAAGTGCCAGAACGAATAGGTGGAAACGGCGATCGGATTACTCGTGCGGGCCCCGGAACGCTCGGCCGGGGGACTCTCTCCGGCCTGCCCGGCCGACGCACCAACGGCTCCCAACCCCAGGGCAATGGTGCCGGATCTTGCCAGGAATTCGCGACGTTTCATGGTTGTCGATCCTCCTGCCGGCCAGTCTGTGCGGGCCGGCTCACGACGTGAGAATTGGTTTGCCTTGGACCCAACGGCTTGCGCCAACGCATCGCCCCGACTCAGGGTCCCTCCCGTCGCTGAAACAGCGGAGCCAACTCCAGCGGCTTCAACGGCCGGGCGGAAGCCGGGCCCCGCCCGATTGCCAAATGCAGCCGGCGGCCCTTCGGTTCGAAGACCATCGTCTGTAGCGTTGCCGGACCCTGGTTGACGGCGTGCATCAGCCGGGCCACGTCGGCAACGCCGAACTTCTCCTGACCCAAGCTCCCTTCCAGCCTCCGGTATCGAGGACACCGAACTCCCGTAGTCAGCTTCGGTGTGCGGAAATGATTCGTGCAGGGCAGCACGTTCTTCACCGGCCGGCGGACTTCCAGGTTCTTCGGCGTCAGCTCGAAAACCGCCCCCCCACGCTCGTCGCAGACGGCCAGGTTCATCATCGTGGTAGGTTTGATCGAGCGGAGCAGCTTGTCGGCCTCCCCCACGGTCGCGCACTCCTCCAGCACCTGGCGATAGCAGAACATCAGCGGTGTGCCGGCCGGATCGAACATCGCCGAGCCGTCGGCCGACGAGTACACGTCCAAGGTGGCCACTGCCAGTCCGGCGTCGTTCATTCCCGAGACCACGCCCGCCAAGCCGGGAAACCCCACCGAGGCGAAGGCGTGTTTTCCCTTGGGGCGGTAAACGATCACCAGGCTGTACTTGTGGAGGATCCCCAGCGGCGGAAAGTCGAAGTTGCGGCCGTACAACGGCCCCGCGGCGGCCGACCGATTGCCCTGGACAATCAGCGCGGAGCAGCCCCCGATCCTCCGCAATTCCAGCAGCGTGTTGGCCACCAACAGCACGTCCCGATCGAGATCGGCCACCCGGGCCGCCGTCTCCAGCTCCTTGCGGTGATCGGCCGGCACGCGGCTGATCATCGCTCGGGCCGCCAGGACCACCGCCGGCCAGGCCGCTTCCATCCCGTAGCGCCCCAGCATCTGCTTGGGAACCTTCAACAACTCGGCCGCGGACGGCGAGGCCAATTGCGCGTACTGCCGCCCGATCTCCTCGGGCGTGCCCTCCAAACTGAGGACCGGCAGGCCGCCCCTGTACTTCAACTCGCCCTTCTCGTGTTTCCCTTCCGGGAAACGGAAGGTTTCCTCGGCCGGCACCGCGACCGACGCCGACAAGAGAGCCACAAGGAAACAGGCCGCCGTGAAGAAACGCCGCGTGAACATGCAATCGTACTCCGTGCAAACGGTCCAC
>CAZUAM010000855.1:0-2377 GCA_964618095.1 uncultured Planctomycetaceae bacterium
AGATCTGGCGAGTCTTCGTTAGGCGGAAACGGTTCCGTGGGAATCCAGGCTAGCCGCGGCGAGCGTGGCCACTTCCTTGGCGTCCTCCAATTTCATTCCGGTCAGCGTCGCAGCGAAGACCTCCCGCGACGCCTTCAGGCCGGCCTTGAAATCACCGCCCAGCGCGGATTGCATGGCTTGCACGGTGTCATAAGCCGGCCCGCGCTCGGTGATACCGTACTTTTGCGCGACCTGGAAAACTGCCTTGCCCCGTTCGGCCTTCTTGCCACCCTCCTGGAGTGCCGCGAAGGCGATGATCTCGCCGCTTGCCTTGTTGGCTTCTGCCGCAATCTCTTTGATGTTTTGCAGCCAGACACCAAAGCTCTGCCCGGCCGCGGCTACGGCCGCGCCGATGCCCAAATACCCCGTAACCATCCCTTTGACTTGGACCAGTGCCTGGGGGCCGAACGCCTGCTGGCCGGCGCGGCCGGCGCCTTCGTAGCCCTCTTTTGTCCGGCGCAGCGCGGTGTTGAACTGCGCTTGGGTGATCTTGCCTTTCTTCAGCAGCGCGTGCAGGGCCCGGGTCCGCTGCTCGTAGCGTTGCTGCGGGCCGCGGATCTCGTCCAACGCCCGCTTGGTCTGCCGGCCGAACTCCTTTTCCTGCTGGGTGAGCTTCTTGGACTCGGCGGTGGTGCCCTTGAGTCGATCCTCCAACTTCTGAAAGCGCGTTTCGATGTTGTCGACCTTTTGGATCAGGTCGGCGTCGTCGCCTCGAAACAGCACTGCGACTTTGTCTTTGGCCATGCGACTGCGGATTCCGGGATTTGGGGGTGTCGGGATTTCGAGACTGTCTACTGCCTACTGCATACTGCGTTCCACTGCGACCCCGGACACGCCGGCCCCCGACGATGCGGGAAGGCGCGGCGTGTCCGGTGGGGTCGCATGGACAGGCCGAAGAGACTACCCAAAACCAGCAACCAGCACTGCGCCGCCCGGACACCCGGGCGGCACAGGAACGAGGAGAATCCGTCACGTGCTCTCTGGCCTCTTCACCCGAGGCGCGTCCCCGGCCGCAAACAACTCCGGGCGCTGACGGCTGAGCGCGAGTAACTCACCCGCCGCGAGGGCACATTGCTGCGACCGATTTGCGAGAGACTCGGCCTCCACCCCACCACGCTCTTCTTCACGGTTCTTGGCGATGACCCAATCATGATAAGATCGGCCGGCGTCCAACGCCTTTTTGCTCGCCTCTTCGCGCTCCTCGTGAAGCGCCTCCAGTCGCAGGGCCTTTTTGATCGTCCGCTGGTCTTCGGCAACCTGCTCGGGGCTGAGTTGCAGGGCCAGGATCAGGTCTGCGAGCCGGCTGGCATCGTCATCGGCCGGCGTTTCGGCCCGCAAGAGGATTCGCAGATAGTCCTCGTACTCCGCCTCCGCGCCGTCGCGGTCCTCGCCCCGCCACTGGTCGAGCTTCTCGGCCGCCGCGTCTACCAATCCGCGGGGACGTTCAGGCGGTGCGGAGGCCGCATGTTCGCGCCGGTATTCTGCCGCCGCTTGTTCGGTAACGCGGTACGGGACTGCTTTTTCTTCGAGCCAGCGCAGTAAGGTGATACCGGCCACTGCATCCGCGCCCCGCCGCGGTAGCTCGCCGACGCGGATGGCCTGCCGAATTTGCTCAGCCGGGATGCCCAATAACCTTTCGATTTTCTCGGGTAACAGCATCCGGCCCGGGGATGATTATGTCGCGTGCGGTCAAGCCCGAATCCGCGGGCAGCAATTCTTACTGAGCGGTCCGGAAGTCGTCTTCCGCATCTTCTGCGGGATTGTCTGCTACCGCGGTGGCCGTCGGCTCTTCGGCGGCCGTCGGGTTGTCGGCCTGGTCGCCGCGGCGGGTCTGTTTGGTTTTTGCCACGGGGAAGTCTCCTTGGGGGATTTTGGGGTTTAGGCTGTTAGGCTGTTAGGGGGCGCTCACCACTCACCACTCGCCACCGACCACTCGCCTAGAGCTGCGCGAGTACGTCCCTCGATTTGTCGAGATTCGTCGCGATCAGGTAGGCCCGGTGCAGGCCGGGGTCGCGTTTGCACACGGAGCGGATCGCCGCCCGGCGGTCGCCGTCGTTTTCTTTCATCGCCGCATTGACGGCGGTGTTGAATTGTCGAACCGATTCTTGATCGGCTAATTCCGGGGACACAGGCTAATTCCGGGGACACAATACCGATATTGACATACTGGGAAAGATTCGGAATAGGGGACAGGCGCATATATTCGTTCAGATGGAGGGTTGGGGTAAGATTGGGCCAAAATGCGGTAGGCAGCTCGCGCACTTGGCACGTCGCCCGGCAACCGCGAGCTAACGACCTACGCCGGCTTCGACCGCGTGGTCGATCAGAAGTGGTACGA
>CAZUAM010000856.1:0-2369 GCA_964618095.1 uncultured Planctomycetaceae bacterium
TCTTCGGCAACAACATGCCGCGGCTGGTCCGCAAGGGCGATTTCCGGCTGGAAAGTTATCTGGACGGCATCCTGATGTTCTTCGTACACCGCGACGTGCCCGGAGTGATCGGCAACATCGGCACCGCCTTCGGCAAGCACCGGATCAACATCGCCCACATGTCCGTAGGCCGCGGCACGAGCAAGCCGGGCGGCGAGCAGGTCGGCGTGCTGGCCCTGGATGCCCAGCCAACGGCCGAAGCCCTGGCCGAGGTCTTGGCCCTGGATTCCGTCAGGCGGGCCTGGGTCGTCAACCTCCCGCCGGCCGACGAGTTGCCCGCCTGGATGGGAACATGAATCGACGACCGTAGGGTGGGTCGAGCGATGAAGACCCTCAACGTGATCGGCTGTGGCAACGTCGGCAAGACGCTCTCGCGCCTGTGGACCGGGCACAACGTGCTGAAGGTCCGGTCCGTCCTCAACCGGTCGTTGGAGAGCGGCTCGCGCGCCGTGGACTTTGTCGGCAGCGGTCATGCCGTCGAGCGCTACGCCCAACTTGAAAAAGCAGACATCGTCATGATCTCTGCCTGCGACGGGGCGATTGAAGAGTGCTGTCGGCAATTATCCCACACGGGACTGCTCCAGAGGGGAGTGGTCGTATTCCACTGTAGCGGCTCGCTCCCTTCGAAGTTGTTGGAACCGGCCAGGGCGCAGGGGGCCTCGATCGCCAGCGTTCATCCGGTCAAGAGCTTCGCCGATCCTTCCCTGGCCGTGGAGACCTTTGCGGGAACGTTCTGTGCGCTGGAAGGTGATCCCCGGGCGTGTGAAGTGCTTCGTGATGCGTTGCACCGTTGTGGTGCGCTCACCTTTCCCGTCAATCCGGAGCTGAAGACCATCTATCACGCGGCCACGGTGGTCGTCTGCAACTACCTGGTGGCCCTGATGGAAGTCGGCCTGAGGTGTTTCGAGCAGGCGGGGATTCCCCGGGAAACCGCTATGCAGGTAATCGAACCGATCGTCACCGGCACGGTCGGCAACGTCTTCAAGCTGGGACCGGTACAGGCGCTCACCGGGCCTATTGCCCGGGGCGAGCAGTCGGTGGTCCATAGACAGTGCGAGGCCCTTGGCCGGTGGGACGAGGAGATCCGGCGGATCTACCGGAACCTCGGCCAGGTGGCGGTTGAACTCTCCGCGGCCCAGGGCAACGCCGACCCCGATGCGTTGGCCGCAATCAAGGACATACTCGGAAGCGAAAAAGGTCCCTGACACTTCTTGCACCTCTGGCTGAGGAGGTCTTGCAGATGACCAGTAGAGACTTATCCGAGGGGCGGTGTCAAACAGCTCCGAGTTGGCCTCCCCGTCTTGACTCGTTGGCAAGGCGGCTGTTGCCCGCGATGGCCCCGATCATCCTGGTGTCGGGGTTTGGCGGGCCGGTCGTAGGCCAGGCCCGGACCACGGCCAAAGCTCCCGCACCGTCGTTTCGTGCGTCGGATCTCTTTGCGCTGAAGGAGCGTTGCGGTTCGCCCGACCCGCTGAAGGAGTCTTTTCAGCTCACCGGCAAGCACGCCTACGGCGGGCCGGAGTTCAAGGCGAAAGAGATCCGCGCCTTCGAGGAGAACCGGTTTTTCATCTACGCGGTGGGTGTTGCGTCGGATGCCGGCGGCGGAGGGGCCGGAAGCCGAGCGCAAAAGCCGCCGCGACTTCTCCGCCGCTTTATCTTACTGAAGCCCTCGACCCTCGTCATCGACGACCAGGTCCGCGGGCCTGCCTCGCGGCCACGCGTCCCGTGGCTCCTCCACGCAGCGGCACCGCCAGAGGTCAAAGGCCGCCGGGTCCGCATATCTCAGGCAGAAGGCGAGCTTGTCTGTGAGACGTTGTTGCCTGGGAAGGTGGCGTTTCAGAGCACTCGGCAGATTCGTGGCGGGGAACCGGCTGAGGACCATCGGGTCGAGGTGGCCCCGCAAGGCAATTCCAAGCAAGTCCGATTCCTGCACGTGCTCCACACTCGCAGCCGTGGCGACGAGAGTTCCGCGGCACGCTCGGAGCTGGTCGAGAAAGAGGGCCGGCTGCGGTTGACCGTCACTGCGGAGGGTCGGGTTTTTCGGCTGTTCTTGGGGCCGGGCGGGGCCGGTGCCGACAAGATCGAAGTGGCCAAGGCCGATGGCCAGACGCTCCTGCCCCGCCGGCTGTTGCCCGCCGGGATTCTCCCCTCCGGTCCGGAAGGGACCCGGCTGCTCGAAAGGTGGGACTCCGCCTATCGCGGCAACCGCCGGCCTGGTTGGGACACCGGGCGGCCCTCCAGCGAACTGCAAAAGGCCGTCGAAGAGGGCACGCTGAGGCTGGGCTGATGAAAATGCCGGAATATAGGGAGATTGGGATTGACGGGTAATT
>CAZUAM010000857.1:0-2369 GCA_964618095.1 uncultured Planctomycetaceae bacterium
GCAACCAGAGCCGCGAGAAGCTGGAGCGTTTCCGGGCCTTCGGCGGGGCCCAGTTCGGCGCAGCCGGACAGCAACCCGGGCCGGCCACGCCCCCTCCGTTCACCCCCGGCGGCTCCCAGCCGCCGGCCGAGAAGCCCGCCGGAGCCCCGGTCGCCCAGCACGCGGCAGAGGCCGCGGCCCCAGCCGAGCAGCCGGCGGACTCTCCCACCGCGAGTAGGGAGCCGGCGAAGTCTCCTGCCCCGGGCGAGGGGCTGGGGAAGGCTCTCGGCTCAGGCGAGCGGCTGGATGAGTCGTCAAAGGCCCTGTTCGGTGGCCGGGCCGTGCGACGATCGGCTCCCCAGGACAGGATAGTCAGGGCCGAGGAAGACGCGGAACCACAAGAACCGGGCAGTGCAAGGCGCAAAGCACCCCGGGGGCTGCTGGCAGACAGCGGCCGGGACGGTGAACAGTCGTCAAAGGAGGCCGGCAGGAAACCGGCGGATCGGGATGACGCGAAAGGGGAATCCAAGACCCGGCAAGGGCAAGAGCAGCCCCGGCCGCAGCCGAAACCCGACCAGCCCCAGGAACCGGCCACCACCTATCGCGTGTTGTTCGTGCTGCGGATGGTCCGCCCGGACATCTTCGACCGGCCAGCCGCGGCGGCCTCGATGATCGAGCCGGCCGAGCCGCCCGCGGCCCGCGTCGAGCCGGCAAAGTAGCGGGAGAGGTCGCAGCGGTCCAGAGCCAGGTTGTGCGGGCGACTCTTCCGACAGGTTTTCCCGACTGCCTTTCTCTCTTGGCGGGGGGCTGCTCGTCATCGGCAGTGTATGGCAGGTCTCCGCCATCTACAGCCGTGCTTCTCAGAGGACGGTCCCGAATCGGGCAAAGCTCCGTGCTTCGTCACAGGTTTGGCTGGACCGGTGGCGGCCCTACATCGTCTCGAAAGTCGGTGCAGTCTTGGGATCCCGAACAGCGGTATGAGATTACGCGACAGCAGGGCGGTAACGTCCAAGCTGACCGGGCGGCCGCCAGCGAGCGTGCCACCTGATTCCCACCCGATCGGCCGCTCCGGTCGAGCGTTCAGCTCGGCATGCCCACAGCCTCCCGGTCAGGTCTCCTCAGACGCGACAATAATGACTCGCGACCGTTCCGGCAGCTTGACCGCGGGATCGAGGGGACGCACCAATCCGTTCTCCACGACGCCCGCGATGGCCTTGGGGCGCCGGCGTTGGCGGGCGAGGTGGGTCTCTAGAGGCGAGCGGGGCGCGTCGGGCGGCAACTGAAGAGGTGCCATCTGCGGCTCGGCGGCGGTCTGCTCGTCTCGTGCGCGACGCTCAGGGCTTCGCTGGTCATCCTCGGGAGTAGTCATCGGGCCATTTCTCTCAGTATGCGGTGATCACGAAGATCGGCACTTCGCCCAACTCACCAAAGACGTCAGGGATCTCGTCGTTCTCCCGGTCGTACCGCCAAATCACCCAGATCCGGCGGCCCGACGGCGTCTCTGCGAACATCTGGTACGTCCCGTCCTTGCGCTGCTGGAGGCGGAAAACGCGGTCGAACGCTGCTTCAACCTCCTCGGCCGAGAGGGCGTGGGCGTCAATCTTCTGAAGGTTCCACTGGATCCACTTGAAGCGCCTCATATGCGGGCCTCCTGCGCGGCCCATGTCAGGATAGCCCAATAAGATAGGGGGATCAAGGGCGCGCGACCGGCCGGCACTCCAGGACAGGGCCGGCAAGGCCGTGGACGGCCGGGAAGTGCAAGAACCGGGCGCCCCCGGGGTCGAAACTCCCCGGACAGGGCCGGCGGACACGGATCGGGAAGGACGACCGTCGCCGAAGCGGGGCGGCAGGGAGTCGGCGGCTCGGGACGAGGGGAAAGGGGAATCCGGGTCCCGGCGGGGGCAGGAGCTGGACCGGTGGCGGCCCTACATCGTCTCGAAAGTCGGTGGAGTCTTGGGATTCCGAAGAACGGTATGAGATTACGCGAGAGCGGGGCGGTAACGCCAAAGCTAACCGGGCACACGCCCCAATGGAAACTAAGCGTTGAAAAACCGAACACCGTTACCGAAGCGAACGACGTTGAAAAACCGAGCGGCGAGTGTGCGCCGGTTCATCGCCTTGTTATGTCGCGTTTCCTTGAGGTGTCGAACCGCAATCGCATTCGAGGAAAGTATCCAATCAAGCCATATTGTATCCGCTATGCGCAAGCGATCAACGCAACAACAACAGAACAAAGAAGTAGTATCCAACCACCGAGTGCCACGAAATCACCAGGAGTCGATTGAGTTATCATCGGGCGGACAAGTCCCAGTCGAATCCCTTTCAAGTTTCCCATCGCATCGGGAAACCAAATACAAGTCATTGAAAGCAGAATTGAAAGCAGAAGAAGA
>CAZUAM010000858.1:0-2353 GCA_964618095.1 uncultured Planctomycetaceae bacterium
TGGTCGATGACCAGATCGACGGGCACCAGCGGATTGATCCGCTTCGGGTCGCCGCCGAGCCGCTTCATGGCGCTGCGCATGGCCGCCAGATCGACCACGGCCGGCACCCCGGTAAAGTCCTGCAACAGCACGCGTGCCGGCTTGAAGGGGACCTCGACCGCTGCCGGCGAGGCGGCGTTGAAACCGGCGAGGTTCTTTACGTCCTCCTCGGTGACCTCGCACCCGTCACAGTTTCGCAGCACCGATTCCAGCAGCACCCGGATCGAAAACGGCAGGGCGGAGATCGTCACCAGTCCGGCGTCTTCGAGTTTGCTGAGACGGTAGATTCCCGCCGGTCCGCTGCCGGTCTCAAACGTGTCGCGGGCGTGGAACGGGTCGTCTTTTCGCTGGAATCGGGTCATGCGCAGAGAGATTCTCGTTTGGGTGCCGCTTGCGGCTTAGCAGGGCTTGTAGTTACGTAGGCGCCTGGCGTAGGGCGAATTCGGATCGTGCCCCGGATGCAGCGGCCAGCCGTCATACGCGCTGACAAACGGCCAATGCTGACGGGGAAGCCGCCACTTGATCGGATTCTCTTCGACATAGCGGATCGTTCGGCGAACTGCGTCGGGATGATCGAGGAAGACCTTCCAGCCCCCTTGAGCCCAAACGGGATGGTCGTTCTCCCGGGCGCCCGAGTTGCTAAGCCGCAAGCGGCTGGCTTGCTGGAGGTTCTCGATCATTTCTTCTGCTTGGTGTTTGTGCTTGCGAATCAATGCGTGCACGTGGTCGGGCATGATTGCACAAGCGTAACAAGTGTATCGATGCTCGGTGATCGCCTGGGATAACCCGCCGGCAACGATTTCTGAGTCTTCCGGGGCAATCTCCAGCAAAGGGAACTTCAGCACGCCACGCGCCCGCTGACGAAACTCGCGAATCACCTGCGACGACGGCTGAACCTTGCGGCGACCACGATGGAGTTCCCCAAGGTCCGCGATCAGATCGCTGGCGGTCGTCCGCGAGGTACTTCCCCGCGGGTCGTTGGGCAGCCAGAATCCGTATGCGGTCCACATCAAATGATAGGCGATCACGAGCGGCCGGGGCATGGACAAGGTCCTCCGGACTTCCAGCCGCTTGCGGCTTAGCGCCGCGCCGAGTATGGGGCTCTGCCAAGCCGCAAGCGGCGGAAGGAAGTTCATCGTACCCGGGAGCGGCAAACTTGGAAAGGCCCACGGCCGGTTACTCTTGCTGGTCGGCCGTGCGCCGGGCCATGAGAGCGCGTGCGCGCTTGAGCAAGGATTGGGTGGTGGGGCGGGGGGACGCGGCACCGCTTGACGAAGGCAGGTCGCTCTGCGCAACCGGCTCAGACTCATCGGAGGCTTCCACTTGGCTGCCCTCGACGTACGGCATCCAGCGGACGCCGCCTTCGGCGACCGGGCCGTCGTCCGGCAGGCCGTGCGGGTCTTCGTCGTAACGATCGAAGGATGCCAAGGCCCGGCGGGCAGGTTCGTGTGCCGGGTCCGCAGCCAGGGCCAGGCGGAAACATTCCTTCGCCTTTTCCACGTCCTCCCGGGAGGCGTGCACAAAGGCCAGGTTGTAGTAGGCGTCGGCCTGGCTGCCGCTGCGGCGGAACTGCTCCAGGGCCTGGTCGTCACGGCCCAGATGCCCAAGCACCAATCCCAGGTTGTTCCGGTAGCGGGAGCTGGCCGGGCGGAGCCTGACCGCCTTGCGGAGTGCCGCCTCCGCCTTGTCCAGCTTTCCCTGCAAGTATAGGCAATAGCCCAGGTCGTTGAACAACTCGGGGTCGCCGCCGCGAAGGCGGATCGCCTGCGCGTAGAGGGCCTGGGCTTCGCGATGACGCCGCTGGTGATCGGCTACGACTCCCAGCCGGTGATAGGGTTCATAGCGCTCCGCAGAGGCGGCGATCAGATGCTCGTAGATCGGCCGGGCCTGGGCGTACTTGCCGGCCCGCTCCAGGTTCCGGCCTTTGGCCAGCTCCGCGTTGAACTCGGCCTGCGGAACCCCCGGTGTCTTGGCCGCGGCCGGACGGCGCGACGGGCCGTCGATGTTCCGAAGAGAATCCTCCAGCAGGAGCATCTGCTGGCCGTCGAGTCCGGCTGCACAGCCGGTCAGCAGGGCGCAGGAGGCAGTCAGCAGCAGGCAGTAGGCAGCAGGCAGCAGCCGGGATGTCCGAGGCGCGCGTGCGTTCATGATTTCTGTCCCCTGTCCCCTGACTCCTGACCCGTGACGCTACCGGTACGTCCCGCCGCGGCCGGCATCGGCCATACCTGTGAGCAGGTCCTCGTCGTAGTCCTCGCCGAACCCGATCGTGGTGGTGGAGATGCCGATGCTCGCTCCCTGTCCGGCGAGTCCCAGG
>CAZUAM010000859.1:0-2351 GCA_964618095.1 uncultured Planctomycetaceae bacterium
CCAATCCCAAATCCCTCCTCCGCTGCCCCCACAGCCCTCCTTTTCCCTACAATCGTCCCGCGCAGCCGGGTTAGATTTGCACCGGCGGCAGGTGTGTAATATGAGAAGAGTAGACTCGCGTCATCTCCCCGCCGTCGAACCGGCATGCCTGGTCCGTGGGGATCGTGCCGGGGATGTCGCGAAGGAAGGATCTTCAAGCATGGCGCCTCTCGGAAACGAACTCGACGCCGACTTCTTTAACCTGATCCATCAACTGGCCAGCGCTGCTGGAGAGGACGGGCCCGCGGAGCGTCGCCACGAGCGACGACGTTCGTTCCTCTCGAGCCAGCGGATCGCGCCGCGGCGCGGGCCGGGGGTGCCCGACGAATCGCAGTTCTTCGAGGTTCCCTGCCACGACCTGTCTCGCGGCGGCTTCTCGTTCTTTTTTCCCAGCCGCCCCGACTTCGATTCGCTGGCGGTGGCCTTCGGCACCCCGCCGGAGGTGATCTACATGGCCGCCGAGGTAGCGCACTGCGAGGACGTGTTGGTCGATTCCTCCGGCGAGGTGCGGCCCGTCGGCGGTCCGGGCGAGCAGTGCGACCAACAAGATCTCGACGGCCGGACGGCCACGCCCATGGTGATGGTCGGCTGCCGGTTCAACGGGCGGTTGCATAAATAGCACTTGCAGCAGTCGGCTCCAATCGCCAATCGGTGCCGACCACTGAACGGGGCGGATCGGCAACGGGGGTTTTCGTCGCGCCGTGTTCGCGGCACCCTTTCTCTCATACCTTTGCACTGGTAGAATGCATCTGGGCAAGGTTCCCAGACGCGATTCGTCGCCGGAACGCAAGAGAAGAACATGGATCGTTTTTTCCCGCACACGGTCGTCCTGCTGGCCGGGTGGTGTATGCTGGGCACCCCGGCGACGGGACAAAGCTGTCGGGCTTCGGAGCAGCCCGGGCTGAACGCGGCCGGTTGGGCCACCGAGCAAGTGGAGTTGCTCGATGGCCGGCGGTACCAGGGCTTCGTCGAGTCGGAAGACGACGACTGGGTCCACCTGATGCTGATCCGACGCCCCCGCGGCCGGCCGATGTACCTGGTGATTAGAACCTTCGACCGGGCCTCGGTGGCGGCGGTGGTTCGCTCCAAGCCGGACCAGCGGGAAACCGTGCGCCAGCGGATCGACCAGTTCCGCAATCGGGCAAGGATCGAAGCCGGCCGGATGGAAGCAGTCCGCCTGGAAACGGTCTCCGAGGCAGGCAACCGCTACCACCGTTACCGCGGCAGGTGGTTTACCCTCGACAGCAGCGCCGATCCGTCCACCACCCGGCGGATTATCGTGCGGATCGAACAGGTCTTCACCGCCTACCGCCAGATCCTCGCGCCGCGTACCGATTCGCAGCGCCCCCTGCGGCTGGTCGTGCTCAACTCGACCGAAGAGTACCACGCTTACCTGGCCCGGCTTGGAATCAGGATCCGAAGCCCGGCCTGCTTCATCCAGGACCGCAACCTGGTGGTCGCCGGAAGCGAACTCGCCCGATATGCCGCCGAAATGGCCAAAGTCAACCAGCGACATGACCAACTCCGCGCCGATCTGCAACGATTGGAAAAGGAGCTGGCCGCCCGGCTGGAACAAATCGGCCGGCAGTTGCAGCAAGAAGGGGCTCCCCGGAGCGAAATCGCCAAGCTGCTGACAAGGGAGAGGCGCAAGTTCGAGAAACAGATCAAACAGAAGCGGATCGAACTGATTCGTTGCGACCGCGACAACGCCCGGGCGTTCCAAAACGTCACCGGGCAGATGTTCGTCCGGCTCTACCACGAAGCCTTCCACGCCTTCCTGGAGAATTACGTCTATCAGTCCCGAAGCCACGACGTGCCCCGCTGGCTCAACGAAGGGCTGGCCGTGGTGCTCGAAGGGGGACTGCTGGAATCGGGCATGTTGCGGGTCGACGCCCCCAATCGGGAGGCACTCCGACGCCTACAGGCCGACCTGGGCACCGCAGAACCGCTGCCGCTGAAGACCTTGCTGGCGGCCGACCAACGGGCCTTCCTGCTCGACCACGGTTCGGACCGCTACTACGCCTACTCCTGGGGACTGGCCTACTACCTGGCGTTCCAGAAGCATCTGCTCAGCAGCCCGGCCCTGGACGGGTACGTGCAGCAGTACGCCGAGGACGTTTCACCGGCCGAACGCTTCGAGAAGCTGGTCGGCGTGCCGCTTCCGCAGTTTGAGAAGCAGTGGCGGGAGTATATCCTCCAGCTTCGCTAGCGGCCTGTCAGTCTCGGCTTGACGAGTTCGCACCGAGAAAAGGGTCCCGTCCTGGGGTGTTCAGTTTTGGTGATTTTGTGACGTAATTGAGGTTTTCACGAGG
>CAZUAM010000860.1:0-2350 GCA_964618095.1 uncultured Planctomycetaceae bacterium
ACAGAGTCGCCTCCCACAAGATAGCGGGAAGTTATTCATCGGCGGATCCTAAGCGGGTCCCGGGTTGAAAAATTGCCAGCTTCGTGCAACAATATTTCTTTGTCCAACGCGGTTTCAGGCCGCGGTTGACTCTGGCACGTGGAGGGCTGGCGATGAACTCGGTTTGGCGTGGCTGCCGCGGTCTCTACGGGGGTTCTGGACTGCCCGGCTTGGTGACGATCCTGGTGCTTTTGGCCGGGTGCAGCGACACGCCGTACGAGATCGTGCCCATCCACGGCAAGGTGACCTACGAGGACGGGTCGCTGATCCCGGCGGAGACCATTTTCGTGAACTTCTACCCCCAGGTTGAGTCTGTCAACACCAAAGTGCATCCCCGGTGGGGAATCGCCAAGTTGAATTCCGAGGATGGCACCTTCGCGTACGTCAGCACCTGGAAGCACGCCGACGGCGTCATCTTGGGAAAGCACAAGGTGACCGTGAAGGTTGCCGACGAAAGCCCGACCGGAGCCGGCTCCATCCCGGAAATCTACGCCGATCCCGCTACTACGCCCTTGGAGATCGAGGTAACCGGACGGAACCAAGACGTCCCATTGGAGATCGACAAGCCGACCCGGGCCACGAAGCGGAGATAGTATGTTGGTCGCTCACGGCCACCGGCTCGGTCTGTCAACCGAAGAAATCCGTCTATGAGGGATTGAACAATGAGAGATCACCGCTCAGCGTGGACCGGTTTTACGCTGATCGAGCTGCTGGTGGTGATTGCCATCATTGGCATCTTGATCTCGTTGCTGTTGCCTGCGGTGCAGGAGGCGCGGGAGCAGGCAAGGCGTGCCAAGTGCTCGGCCAACCTCAGGCAGCTCGGCATCGCACTGCACAACTACCACGAGGCCTGGGGCGCCTTTCCACCTAGCTCGTGCTGGCCGCCGGGGTCGAACATCCATGCCTGCAATAACACCAGGCTGGGCAAGAACTGGGTGATCTTGATCCTGCCGTTCATGGAACTCGAGGGGCTCTACGAACAGTTCGATTTCAGCCAGTCCATCACTGCCGCGGTCAACATAGGGCCCCGCAGCACCGGACTGCCGGTGATGCTCTGTCCCTCGGACGCCTACAACAACGTGCCTTACGACGGGTCCAGGTATAACCAGGGGCCGGACTGGGCTCGCGGTAACTACGCGGCCAATGCCAGCCTGGGGTTCATGACCGCCGACCCGGGGCCCGGAGTGGTGGGCGGCTCCCGTTGCGGCATGGATCACGGCTGGAAAAACGCCGCCTTCGCCCATTCAAGCGGATGGAGGAACAACCTTCTGCGGGGTGTGATGGGGGCCAACACCTCGGTCAACACCGGGGGAATCGCCGACGGGACCAGCAACACGATCCTGGTAGGTGAGATCCGGGCCGGCGTGGTGCCGATCGATTGCCGAGGCACCTGGGCCATGAGTGGCGGATGCCCCAGTGCCCTCTGGGCCCACGGAACCGCCGGCGACTGCAACGGCCCCAACAGCCCCACCCCCGAAGCTGACGACCTCCAACACTGTTCCGACGTGCAGAACGCCGTCGGTGGAGCAGAGGCGCTGATGCTGATGGGAATGGGCTGTGCCGCCGGGTCCCGGGCCAATTATCAGCAAACCGCCCGAAGCATGCACCCGGGCGGGATCTACGTCTGCCTGGCCGACGGCAGCGTGCGGTGGGTCAACGACTTCATCGAAATCTCTCCCCACGGAAGACTGGCCACTTGGGAGCGTCTGAATGCCTCCTCCGACTCCCAGACGCTCTCCGCCCAGGAGTTCTAGCGCACGCCGGCGATAGTGCTGGTCCGGATCCTTTCCGCCGCAGATATCCGCTTGACCCGCTCGTAGTGACCCGATTCATCGGGTCGATTGCCAATTAGCGGGAGCCGCCGGCCCGCGAGAGGTTCTCACGGCGATCGTCCTCCCGACGGAAACAGGCGTCTGTTCGGAGGTTTGCCGTGGGCTATTCATCTTTCGCAAAGCGCCCAGTTTCCGTGACAACCGGAATAATCCTCACATTTTACTCAATTTATCACGGGCCTGCCCCGATATGAAGGTGCAGGCTGCGCCCGGTCCCCGGGACCGTACGCCCGAACGACTCGTCATTTCAGCCCTGTAGTGTACTAGCACCAAACGGTTTTCGGGCCGAGTTGCGTTAACTTTGAGATCTCACACTCCTCGTTCCCACGCTCTGCGTGGGAACGGGTCACCACGACGCTCCGCGTCGCAAATCAGGACGCAGAGCGTCCACCGGCTGCGTTCCGACGCAGAGCGTCGGAACGAGAAACGTGACCTTCCAAGGTTTACCGAAATCGTCCACAAAAACCGTTTGGTGCTAG
>CAZUAM010000861.1:0-2348 GCA_964618095.1 uncultured Planctomycetaceae bacterium
TCCGTGAGCCGATTGTTGGTCGGAACCCTCCTCCTTGTTACGTGCTGCCGTTTTTGCCCAACGGTGATCGTAAGTTACGGCTTCTGCCAAGTCAACACAACTACCCCGGTGGCGCCCCGCTCGGGAGTGGAGAGCATCGCCGCAGCCAGACGGGGATTCCATAGGTTGTTTTCACCATTTCTATCGGGTAAGGTTTATCGGCCGGTTCGAGTAAGAGTGTTTCTGCACTGAATAGCGTTGGGCGACTCCGGGAAGGGGCCGTTTAGCCGCCGCGGCTACGCGGGGGCCGGTCGCGGCGTGGCCGCCAGGGCCAGACTTCCGGAAACTCCCGGAATCCTGAAACGCTATTTGGCCACGGCACACACGGGAGATGTGAAATGAATCTCGGAAACGTACTTCAGAGGACGGCGTTTGTTGCGGCCTCAGTTCTTGCCGTTGCGTATCAACCGGGCCAAGCCCGGGCCGCAGCGGACGAGGTCGCCGTTTCGGTGATCTCGGACGCCGCGCCCGGCCCGGGGGCCAAGCACGGTCTGGGCAAGATCATGGGGGCACTGCAAGCCCAGGGAGTCAAGGCCGAGCGGGTCGGCGGACTTTCGTCGGCCAAGGGGGAGATTCTGATCGTGGCCGGGCTGGCCTCGGGCAGGGGGCCGGCGGCCGGGCTGGTTCGCGCCGCCGACGTTCCCGCACCGACCGGCCCCGAAGCACTGCTGATCAGGCACACCAAGGCCAACGGAAAGCCGGCCCTGCTGCTGGCCGGCTCCGACGACCGGGGGTTGATGTACGCCGAGCTGGACGTGGCCCAGCGGATCGGCTGGGCCGACCAGCCCGGCAATCCGCTCAGCGAGGTCCGTAACGCCCGGGAAAAACCCTTCGTGCCCGAACGAGCGCTTTCGATCTACACCATGCACCAGAAGACGTTCGAGGGCTTTTTCTACGACGAGGAGTATTGGGCCCGCTTCCTCGACATGCTGGCGGCGAATCGTTTCAACACCTTTGCCCTGCTGTTCGGCTATGAGAACTGGGGCTATTTCTCGCCGCCCTATCCGTACTTCTTCGACGTGGAGGGCTATCCGGACGTCAAGGTCGTGGAACTGACCAAGCAGAAGCAGCAGAAGAACCTCAAGGCACTCAATCGTCTGATCGAGATGACCCACGAGCGGGGGCTGAACATCACCTTGGGCATCTGGGACCACATCTATCGCGGGGGAGTCCAGGGGCCGACGCAGCGCGCCGGCAAACCGACACCGGGAATCGTCTGGGGGCTGAGTGCAGACAACCTGGTCCCGTATACCAAAGTGGCCTTGACGAAATTCCTCCACGAGGTCCCCCACGTCGACGCCGTCCAGTTCCGCATGCACGGCGAATCGGGACTCCGGCGGAGCGAAATGGAAGCGTTTTGGACCGACGTCTATCGGATCATGAAGGAGCACGGCGAAGGCGTTCGCTTCGACGCCCGGGCGAAGAATTTCCCCGATTCACTGATCGACCGGGCCCTGGAGATCGGCGTCGACATCCGCATCTGCACCAAGTACTGGATGGAGCAGATGGGGTTGCCGTTCCACCCCACGCACGTCCACCCGGCCAATCAACACGACCGTCGGCACGGGTACGCCGACATGCTCCGCTACCCCAAGCGATACGAGATGCATTGGCGGCTCTGGAGCGGCGGGACGACGCGAGTGTTTTTGTGGGGCGATCCGGAGTACGTGCGGCGGTTCGCCGCCAGCACCTTGATCTATCCGGGCGGCGGATACGAGGTGACTGCACCGATGGCCACCAAGATGCAGGACCATCCGCATGAGCGCGAGCCGTTCGAGTTGCTGCGGCCGAAGTACCGGTATTACGATTGGGAATTCGAGCGTTACTGGCATTTCTTCCAGGTGTTTGGCCGAATGGGGTACAACCCCGATACGCCTCCGGAGGTCTGGCGGAAGGAGTTTCGGCGGCGTTTCGGCAGGGAGGCCGCCCCTTACGTGGAACGGGCGTTGCACCGGGCCAGCCAGGTGTTGCCCCGGGCCGTCGCCTATTGCTACCCCTACAACCACTTCCCGACCACCCGAGGCTGGGTAGAAAGACAGCGGCAGGAGGACCTGCCCGTCTACGCCAAGGCGCTGCCCAGCGATACCCAGCAGTTCTTGAGCCCGGACGAGGCAGCCAAGAACATCCTGGACGGGAAGGACTCGGCCAAGATTCTGCCCCGCGAGTCCAGCGCGTGGTTCGCCCGGAGGGCAAAGGACGTGCTGGACTTGGTCGACCAGGCGGAAAAGCACGTCGGAGAGGATCGCAACAAGGAATTCCACTCCACCATGGTCGATCTGCGGATGCTGGCCCACCTGGCGGAATACCAC
>CAZUAM010000862.1:0-2342 GCA_964618095.1 uncultured Planctomycetaceae bacterium
CAACTCTTGACATTTGACAGACAGGCGGGAATCTGGCAAAGGGGGGCTATGGGGACGGGGACGGGCGGGGACGGGGGGAAGGGCTCGACTCTTGACTTGACAATGCGCGGGGTGCCCGGAGTGTCGATATTCTGGCCACGATTCGGGATTCGGGGTCAACTCTTCGGATTCGGGGACTGACCCGTGAGCCGGACCGGCGTGTCCAGGTACGGATACGAGTGCGTCTGGGCGGGGAGCGGATGACCGGATCGGGTTCAGGTCTTGCATTACGAAAATTCCTCGAAGCGAGCCTCCACTGGAATTTTGGAATTCTCCAGGCATGGCACCGAGAGAAAAGGAGAAATAGCCATGAGAGCGTCGTTACTGTTGTCTGTCGTGCTGACTTGTGGATCCGCGGCGGCTTGGGGTTTGACGCCGGTGACGATCCAGGACTTTGAGAAGGCTGGCTTACAGCCCAGCGTGTGGGTCGTCAACATTCCCAACGAGAATGCTTCGGTTCGGTTGTCGACCGATCAACCGCACGACGGGAAGCAGTGCCTGAAGCTGCACTACCACTTCCTCGGCGCCGGGGGTTTCCAATACCTGGGAATCCCGAACGAGGTCAAGATCCATGCCCCGGTCCATAAACTGCGCTACCGGCTGAAGGGGGACAACTCGAAGTGCTCCTACGGGCTTCAAGTGACCGACGCGGGCGGCGAGACGCACCAGTACCGGTCGCTGTCGACCGGCACGGGCCAAGGCGGGGTCGTCGATTTCGCCGGGTGGAAGGAAGTCGTGTTCGACCTGGACGCTGCCCATGAGACGTGGGGCGGGGACAAGAACGGCAAGCTGGATCATCCGATCAGCGCGATCATTCTGACCATCGGCCAGCCCGTGGAAAAGGCCGACGGAAAGGAGAAGCTGTTGCCGGCCGAGGGCGACCTGTACTTCGATTCCCTCATCGTGGACTCGGAGTTGAGCGCCGAGGAGACGTTAACCGCCCGCATGGTGTCCGTGATCTCGCCGGGGTATTGCTCGGAGGTGAAAGGAGACACCCCGGTCACGCTGGCGGCCCCGGGCTTTAGGAGCCTGGTCGTGAAATGCTGGAAGCAAGGCGAGGGCTTCGGCAGCGATTTCACCGTGGCTACGGTCGCGCTGGATGCGAAGGGCAACGGCTCGTTCGTTTTCTCGGCGGACCAGTATCCGCACGGTCCGGTCACAGTGCGGATCAGCGGCGACAACGGCCGGTCGAAAGACAACTGCTACCTGCAGCTTTACAACCAAGGGGGCATGTCGTGGAACGAGGGGATACCCAAGGACCCGCCGCCGGCAGGGAAAGGCATGGCGCTGGTCTTTGCCGACGATTTTGGTGGTCCGCTCTCGATTGGCGACGATCCCCAATCGGCCTATTACGACCACAAGCCGCCCCATGGTACGCAGGACTTCAGCACGATCCGATTCACGAGCTTTGACAACCCCAACAATCCGTTCAGCCAGGTGGGTACTTACCTGCGCATCCGGGCCGATGCGAAGAAGAACAGCTCGGGCTTGCTCTCTTCGATGAAGAACGACGCCAGCGGCGTCACGGCCAAGGCGCCCTGCTACTTTGAGTGCCGGTTCATCGGCCCGAACGCCATCGGCTCCTGGCCGGCCTTCTGGCTCCTGACGGATTACATGACGGATTACGTCAAAGGCAAGGGCCTCCAGGTTCCCTGCGACGAGTTGGACATCATTGAAGCGTACGGCGGTGAGGGCCCGGGCAAGCCTAACGCTTTCGACAAGTATATGATTTGCCCCCACTGCTGGAACCAGGGCGAGTCCGGCAAGGCGATTGAGAAGAAGGCGTTCGAGGGGCTGCGCAATCCGATTCGCATGCGCAAGTTTGGCATTCCCTCCACTTGGTTTGAGGCGTTGCACATCTACGGCTGCAAGATCACCCAAAGCGACACGATCTATTACTGCGACAACATCGAGGTGGGCCGCCACCCGACGCTTCCGCTGTCGAAGCAAGAGCCGTTTTTCTTTCTGATCAATCTTGCCACCGGCGGCGGTTGGCCCGTCGATTTGTCCCGGTATCATGGCGTGGCCGACATGTACGTTGACTACGTGCGAGTGTATCAGGGGAAGGAATGAGTGACGCCATGGAGACTTCCCGTATTCGTACGGGTACGAATGGCACGGTGGAGGGCGCTGATTGATGTCTGCGTAGTGAATGCGCGGTCGGTTGGCGTTTGTCCCCGCAAATCCGGGCTTCCGTTGGAAGCCCTCCGCTGATTGGGAATGCAGGCCTCAATGAAGGGGTCGGGAGTGGGGTGTTCAGTTTTGGTGATTTTGTGACGTAATTGAGGTTTTCACGAGGGCTC
>CAZUAM010000863.1:0-2341 GCA_964618095.1 uncultured Planctomycetaceae bacterium
GTGGTCTGCGCCGATGGGCGGCCGGTGGGGATCCTCCCGCTGGTGGTCCGCAGCGAACGAACGCGCGTGGGACGAGTTCGCGTGCTGACCTATCCGCTGGACGACTGGGGGACCTTTTACGGACCGATCGGCCCCAACCCCACGGCCACGCTCACCGCCGGCCTGCGACATATCCGCCAGACCCCACGCGACTGGGACCTGCTGGACCTCCGCTGGGTCGACCGGCACGGCTGCGACCTCGGACGTACCGAGATGGCGATGCGACGGGCCGGGTTCGATCCCCGAAGACAGGCCTGGGACCAAGCAGCGGTGATCGACATGCGAGGCACCTGGGAGGACTACTGGAGCAGCCGCACCCGGAAGTGGCGGCTGAACGTCCGCAACTCTCGCCGGCGAATCCTCGGCCGGGGAAAAGTCACCTTCCTGCGATACCGCCCCCAGGGTGCAGCCCGCGGACAGGGAGATCCTCGCTGGCATCTGTACGACCAGTGCATCAAAATCGCCGAGCGGAGTTGGCAAGGCTCCTCGACCAACGGCACCACGCTCTGCCACGCCGGCGTCCGCGACTACATCCGTAACACGCACGCGGCGGCCGCCCGAGCCGGCGCGCTCGATCTGGCCCTGCTACTGCTGGATGGGCAACCGATCGCGTTCGCCTACCACTACCATTACCGGGGCCGAGTGTATGGGCTGCGGAAGGGATTCGACGCGGCCTTCTCGGCACTCAGGCCGGGCACGGTCCTGCAACAGATGGTCCTGGAAGACAGTTTCCGCCGGGGAGATCGCCTCTACGACATGGGCGTGGGGTCCCTGGAAGTCAAGCGGCACTGGCAGACCTCCGTGAGCACCAGCTACCGCTATACCCACTTCCCGATCACCGTTGCCCGCGCCCAACTGCTGCGGATGAACCGATGGATACAAGAGAGGATCCACGGCCAGCAGTACGTAGCCTGCGCGCAGACGGCGTGAGTAGAAGGGGGCAGGCGTACGAGTCGGGGATAACGGTTCAGGGTTCAGGATTTCGGGTTCGCACTTTTTCTACCCGTTTAGCGGCGCCCGGCACGGCGGCCCACTGACCACTCTCCACTCACCACTCTCCGCTCCCCACTCTCCCCTCCCCACTCACCACTCACCACTCTCCCCTCACCACTCCCCGCCGGGGTCCTCTTTTCGCTTGGAGAAGCAGGCGGAGACGACGCGATAGAGGATCAGCAAGAGGAAGGCGGCGGCAGTGGCCGCCAGAAATCCCAGGGGGCTGATGGGGTTCAGTCGGCGGCCGCGGAACAAAAAGGACAAGGCCAGCAGACCGATCAGGCTGCCGAGGATACCCAACAGCAGCGTGAGCACCGGCCCGGAGGGCTGCCGGGCCGGCAGGATTACCCTGGCCAGCAGCCCGGCCAAGGTTCCGAAGCCGACCCAAATCAGCACCACATTGACCCAATGCTGTGCGGTCTGGGAGAGTTCGAGTCCGTGCATGGTCGAAATCCTTCGGGCGGCAAGGTGCGGCAGCAGAACCGCAAGGTGCTGACCCCGGCCGTCTGCCATAAGAGAAGCAGGCCGCCCATCCCTTACGCTACTGACGCCCGAGAGGTCCCACACTCCTCGGGCGCCAGCAACGAAGGTCGCCCTCCCCCCCAACGGTCCCGACAATGCCTCTTGACGGCTAGGAAACGCCCGAGCCCTCCCAACCGGGCCAAGCCGCTGCCGGCAATCGTTCGGCAATAGTCCGTCCGGTCAGCACGTCTCGGGCGGCGTTGTCGGATCTCGCTCGAGACGCGGACCGTCCACCCCCGGGCGGCACTCACCGCCGCAGGGCCTCTTCCTGGGCTTGCTCACTCATCGCGGCTGCTTCCCGGGCGAGCTTGAATTCAGGCCCGGTCGGGAAATACTGGACGTCGTCGCTCATATAGTAAGGGCTGGGCAGGACCTGCCCGCCGACGTCCACCTGGCAGCCCGTGCCACAGATGATGGCCAACAGGCCTAGTCCTCCGAGCAGTACGGCCCGCAGAGGGCCTTGCCGTTTGTTCGAGCTCCTCATGGGCCACCTCCGGCCATTCTCGAGATCCCTTATTTTGCTTATGCCCCCCAGACACCCCCAGGGGGAGAGTCCCTGCCCTCGACACAATCGTCAGGACCGTTATCGTCAGGCACCCTTTGCCAACTTTAGCCTAGAGGGGCGTTGCCGACCACGTTGGGGTGGCAGCCGTGTCGTGCCCCCTCTCGGGACCGTGAATCCGCTGGGCGGCGGGTTCGATTCCCGCCGTCTCGCGGCTTTCGGGGGGGGCCAACTGGAAAACCTTTGCGCAGGAGCGTAACATATTGACATGGAACTTATTGGGCC
>CAZUAM010000864.1:0-2339 GCA_964618095.1 uncultured Planctomycetaceae bacterium
GAATTGATGATTGATGATTGATGATTGACGGGCGGAGACCCAACTCTCAACTCTCAACTCTCAACCCTCAACCCTCAACTCTCAGCCCCCGCACTGGACATCTGCCCGGCGGCGCGGTAAGATCAGGTGTTGCGACTTCGCACGCACAGCGGCGGTCCGGCTTGTATCGGGGACCTGGCCGTGAATGACTCGTCTAGCCCGAATCCGGCGTTGGCGGAAGGCCGCCCCGACCCCGCCGCTCTGTCCTGGTGGGCATGCATCGAGGTGGGCGTGATCGCCTACTACTTCACCGGCCTCGTGGTCCTGCTGGGTATCTTTCTGGGGCTGGACCTGGTGGGAGGGCTCGGCCAGCGGCTGCCGCCACGAGAAATCCCGTTAAGCGACGACCTGTTCCTGGTGGCCACGACGCATTGGGACGGGCAGCACTATCTGGACATCGTCAGGGAGGGTTACTCGTACGATCCGCAGCGGCGGTCGAACGTGGCGTTCTTTCCGCTCTATCCGATCCTGGTAGCGGCGGTGTTTCATGCGACGGGGATGCCGCTGGAGTGGGCTGGTCTGGCGGTGGCGCACGTGCTGTTGGTCGCCGTGTTTGTGCTTCTGGCGGCGTACGTGGCTGAACGTTACGGGCGGGCCTCGCCGCAACTGGCCGCCTATGCGGTGCTGGCCTTCGGGCTGTTTCCCACCACGTTCTTCATGCGGATGACCTACAGCGAGTCGACGTTTCTGGTGCTGGCCCTGCTGGCCATGTTGGGCATGGAGCGGGGCTGGCGGCCGATCGTGGTCGCAGTCATCGTCGGGCTGACCACCGCCACGCGGCCCGTCGGCGTGGCGCTGGTGCCGGTGTTTTGGCTCTACGTTTGGCGCCGGGCGGAGACGAGCCCTCATCCCCCGCCCCTCTCCCGCAAGTGGGAGAGGGGAGTTTTGCGCCGGCTCGCGCGAGTTGCGTGCTTGACGCCGGTGGCCACGTGGGGGCTGCTGGCGTACATGGCGTTTCAGTACGCTGAGTTCGGCGAGCCGCTGGCGTTTGCCAAGACGCAGAGCCACTGGCGAGCCCGGGGAGACCTCGCGTGGGGCGACAAGGCCCTGGCCCTGGCGGCCTGGGAACCGGTCTGGTCGGCCTACATGCCTTCATCGCCGGGCTACGCCGGGCGCCGCGCGCGAGCCGTGCCGGCGTGGTTCAGTTTGCCGCTGGCCAATCCTGTGTTTTTCGTCGCCGCCGCGGCGCTGGTTGGATTGGGGGCGGCCAAGCGATGGCTTTCGGGCGGTGAGGTCCTGCTGTCGGCCGGGCTGCTGCTGATCCCGTATGTTACGCGGGGCTTCGACATGTGCATGGCCAGCCAGGGCCGCTTTGCGGCCGTGGTCTTTCCGATGTACCTTGTGCTCGGCCGCCTGTTGCACGGTGCGCCGCTGGTCGCGTCGGTGGGGGTTTTCGCGCTCTCGGCGGTTTACCTCGCGATCTACGCTGCACTGTTCGCGGCGGGGCACGTGATGATCTGAGGCGGGAGGGATAGCCATGATGCGTTTTGTCCGGCCTGGCCGACCCGGTTTTACGATCATCGAGTTGCTGGTGGTGATTGCGGTGATTGGCATCCTGATCGCGTTGCTTGTGCCGGCGGTGCAGGCGGCCCGGGAGGCGGCCCGGCGGGCGAGTTGCCAGAACAAGCTGCGGCAGATTGCCCTGGCCGCCAACAACTTTCACGCCGGCCACGACCGCTTTCCACCCGGCCAGTGCGGAGGCAGATACGGGTTCGGTCCCGACTCGCGCGGCTGGAGCTGGCTGGCGCGGGTGCTGCCGCATCTGGAGGAAAAGGAGATCTTTGAGCAAGGGAGTATCCCTTCCGCGACGCTCAGGGAAAGCGGCATTGCCACCCGCCAGGTGGCGGTCTTCCTCTGCCCCAGCGACGGCGTCAGTTGGCAAGGCCCGCGCAGCGACGCGGGCAACTTGGAAGGGTTTCCCGTCGGCCAGACGAACTACAAGGGCGTGAGCGGGGCCAACTGGGGCAGCGACGGCAGCCAACAGACGAACAACATCGGCACGCAGTGGCCCAACCCGGGCACGAACCGTTCGTGGGACGGGCTGGAGCACGGCGACGGGATCATGTGGCGCAACGACGTTCTTCGGTCGGTGGCCGCGCAGCACGTTCGCGACGGTCTGAGTCACACGTTCATGATCGGGGAGGACCTGCCGCAGCACAATACCTGGTGTTCCTGGCCGTACGCCAACAACGCCTACGGGACCTGTGCCATCCCGCCCAACTTCACGTATCACGATCCGAACTGGTGGCCCAACACGCACTCCTTCCGGAGTGCGCATCCCGGCGGGTTGAACTTCGCCA
>CAZUAM010000865.1:0-2324 GCA_964618095.1 uncultured Planctomycetaceae bacterium
ACCTCAATTACGTCACAAAATCACCAAAACTGAACACCCCAGACCCGACCCCTTTTTCACGTTTCGAGTTGCACGATTCTGGGAGTGGAGCATTTAGCCACCGCAGCTACGCGGCGGCAAGTCCCGGCGTGGCCGTCGGGGCTAAACGTTGCGGAATTCCCGGAATCACGAAATCCTGTTCAGCCCAGGCGTTCGCGCCTGGGGGTGGGGAGCCGCGAAAACTCCCCTCTCCACCGCCCCCCCCAAAAGGGGCAAACAGAAGAAAGTGTCATTGTCCGTGCAGGACTCCATAGTGTAATCGACATATAGACGGAAGTCTTCCGTGAAGACGATCAACGTGGAGGGGCTACCGGAACCGATTGTTCGGTCGTTCGAAGCAATGGTGCAGACGGTGCGGGAGGAGATGGGCGAGGCGGAAAAGCCGCGCCAGCGTGTCGAGCTTCCCGTTTGGAGCGGTGAAATCCTGTGTGCCCTGACCCGCGAGGAGATCTACAAGGATGTCGGATCATCGCGCTTCGATGCCCGCCGAGGTGCTCGTCTACGAAACCTTCACCGCGCTGTCCAGCCAGGCCAGATAGCTCCGGCTGCCGGCGACGATCTCCACGGCCAGGATCTCGGGCACTTCGTACGGATGCAGCCGGCGGATGGCCTCTTCGACCCGTTCGTATAGCTCCCGGCGGCTCTTCGCCCAACATTGCCATTCCTGGCTGGTCTCGATCTCTCCTTCCCAGTGGTACGTGCTGGTGATCGGACCGAGGACCTGGACGCAGGCTGCCAGCCGTTGTTCGACCATCGCTCGGGCAATCGTCTCGGCGTCCCGCTTGTGTTCGGTGGTGGTGACCACCTGGATGTAGTCGGACATGTTCCTCGGCTCCTTATCGCGCAGGCCGGACGGGTTTTCCAGCCCAGCATAGCAAACCGGCTGGGGAGCGATAGCCGGTCTTGCCGTCCTACCTCCCGGGCAACTCTGTCCCGTACAGCCGCCGGGCGACTTCTTCGGCGTGGAAGAGGAGCCATTGTTTTCGGGTATAGACGGCGTGGCCGGCGTGGTGCTGGGCGATGCTGCCTTCCGGCAGGCCGTAGTCGACCAGCAGCGTGGTGCCTTCGTCCGGAACGATCGCCCCGGCCCGGAATCGCTCCAGGACACCGCTGGCCGCCGATTCTTCCTGGAGCAACCGGCTCAGGCGGTTGTCGGCCATCCACGCCCGCCAGGCAAACACACTCGGCATCACGTTCGTGCCCGCTATCCCCAGTTGCTGAACGTAGTCGCCGGCGGCGGCGGTGAGCACGTCGTCGAGCTTGGGCGGGAAGGGGGCTCGATACTCGGGCACTCCTTGGGCCGGGCGATGGTTGACGAAGTGCAACAGCCGCGAGTAACCGCTCGAATTCCAACCGTAGCGGATCGGGGTACCGAAGGTGACCATGTCCAGCGGCAGCTTGGCCAGCGGGGATGCGTCGGCGGCGAGCAGCTCGCGTACCCGGTCCCAGACGGGAATGTCGATGCAGCCGACGATCGGCCAGCGATAATAGATCTTGCTGGCCTCGAAGAACCGGTCCGCCGCTTGGGCGTTGCCTCCCAGCAGGTTGCTGATCAGCGCGAACACGTTGCCGGCGTGAGAGTGTCCCCAAAGCAACACCCGCCGACCGGCCGGCAATCCGAGCGAGGCCAGCTCGTCGATCAGCCGCACGGCTCCGTCGGCCCGGCCGATGTGGTGGTTTTCGCTGGACCATTGGAACAGCCGCACGGGAATCCGCGGTTTGCCTTCTCGATAGATCGATTCCTCAAAACAGCGCGCGTAGTCGGGCGTGTAGTTGCCCGCTTCGCCGGCCACCTTGTTCACGATCCGCTTGATCACCCGCCGGACCGCGTTGCCGGCGGAAGGGAACGTGCGGGCCAGCTCAGTGAGGACCCCCAGGGCGTCGGAACCGACAAAGGTTCCGTGGACGAGATAGACCGCGCCCACCTGCGCGTCGTCGAGGGCGCCGCCCACCTGTTGCATCCTGCTGCGGAACTCATCAGACCCGATCGGTGGATACGACGGCGGAGTTAACAGGTGGTGGGGTGAAGTGGGGCGTGAGGCCTTGTACGCTTGGTGCCGAAACAGATTGGCCTGGGGCATGGCCCGATCCTTGCTGCACAAGGGCGCCGTTTGACGCGCTTCCCAGCGCATTGACTTGTATCGGCGTCGGGCCGCACCTGGCATGAAGATTATTCCAGCCGGCACGGCGCACCACAAAGCCGCGACCGGTGGTCGCGCCGCATATCCTGCTGGTGTGTGGCAAGTTTTCCTGGCAACTCGGTGCTTGGGGTGGCTGGGGTCGAG
>CAZUAM010000866.1:0-2321 GCA_964618095.1 uncultured Planctomycetaceae bacterium
CGGCCGTGCCCGGTAGCAGCAGAAAGCCTGCACGGCCGACACGGCCGTGGCACACATCAGTAGCCATTTCAGCCCCGTTTCCAGCTTTCTGCCGGATCGTTGTCCATTCTCTAGGCGCAGGCAGCTCCACGGCCGGTTCCATCCCCGCGCCGCTGCGGTTACCATGGAAGCTATATGAACAGCCATCAACTCGAAAAACTCGCCGGCCGGCTGCTGGCCGGCGAGCTCTCCGTCGGACAATTTGTAGGGCACTTCAGTGCCCCCGAGGTGGCCGACGTGGGCGAGGCCCAGGTCGACCTCGACCGCCACCGACGCTGCGGCTTCCCGGAGGTCGTCTTCGCCCACGGCAAGACCGTGGCGGCGATTGAAAAGATCTTCCGGGCCCTGATCGACCACGGGGCCGACGTGCTGGCCACGCGGATGACGCCCGAGCAGGCCGCCGAGCTGAAACTCGAGTTCCCCGATGGCCGCTACAACCCCGTCGGCCGGACCTTCCGCATTCCCTTGGCCGCCGACAAGCCCGGCGGGGAAGGCCAACCGGCCACCGCCGGAAAGGTGACCATCGTCACCGCCGGCACCAGCGACCTGCCGGTGGCCGAGGAGGCCCGGGAAACCGTCCTCTGGACCGGCGCCGAGGTGAACCTCATCCAGGACGTGGGCGTGGCCGGGCCGCATCGCCTCACGGCCAACCTCGCCCAGCTCGAAGGGGCCGACGCCGTGGTGGTCTGCGCCGGCATGGAAGGCGCCCTGCCCAGCGTCGTGGGCGGATACGTCGCCTGTCCGGTCGTTGCCGTCCCGACCAGCGTCGGCTACGGAGCCAGCTTCGGCGGCGTGGCCGCGCTGTTGGGCATGCTCAACAGTTGTGCCTCGAACGTCACGGTGGTCAACATCGACGCCGGCTTCAAAGGCGGCTACGTCGCCGGACTGATCGCACAAAACGCCGCCCACGCCCGCGGAATTGCAAATTGAAAATTGGAAATTGAAAATTGCAAATTGCAGATTGGACCACCAGGGGCGACCGGAAACACATGAACCCGGATGAATTGTCGCAGCGGCCGCTGAGTTTCGCCGCCCGCGTTGGAAAACTCGTAGATGCTTTGCCGGACACACGGTTGGGGTGCCACGTGGCCGGGCAGTTGCTGCGCTGCGGAACCTCCCCCGCGGACGAATCCACCCAGCTCTGCAGGATCATGGGACAGTCGATTGTCACGGCAAAAAAAGAAAAGTGAGCGTTGACCAACCAGCATCACCAATCTGCAATCTGCCATTTGCAATTCTCAATTTGCAATCTCAATGACTTCCCCGGACGACATTCCGCTCCCTCGTCTGCCTGAGCGTGCTCCCGACGCGCATAAGGGCGACTTCGGCTTCGCCTTGATCGTGGGCGGATCGCGCGGGATGACCGGGGCGGTGGCCCTGGCGGGCATGGCGGCGCTGCGTGGCGGGGCGGGGCTGGTCCGGCTGGCCGTGCCCGATAATTGTGTGGACACCGTCGCTGCCTTCGAGCCCTCCTACATGACCCTCCCGCTGCCGGCCGATCCGGCCGGCCGGATCTCGCCGAAGGCCTTCGATAGGATCGTGGAGTGGACCGATTGGGCCACGGTCGTCGCCTTGGGCCCGGGCCTGGGACGCTCCCAGGGGTTGGACGAACTGGTGGGCCGGCTCTATCGAGAGCTGCCCAAGCCGATGGTTGTCGACGCCGACGCGCTCAACGCCCTGGCAACACAACCGGAGGTCCTGGCCGAACCCGGGGCCCCAAGGATCTTGACTCCGCATCCCGGCGAGTTCGCCCGACTGATCGAAAAACGCCTCTCCGGCGAGGAAGCCGAAACGGCGGCGGTCGAACTGGCGGCCCGCTGCGGAATCGTCGTGGTCCTCAAAGGCCACCGCACACTGACGACCGACGGGAAGCGTCGGGCGAAGAACACCACCGGCAATCCCGGCATGGCCACCGGCGGCACAGGCGACGTGCTCACGGGGTTGATCACCGCCTTGGCCTGCCAGGGCCTCGGTCCGTTCGAGGCCGCCCAACTAGGCGTCCACCTCCACGGCCTCTCCGGCGACTGTGCCGCCGCCGAGCTGGGCGAAGTATCGCTGATCGCCAGCGACCTGGTCGAGTTCCTGCCCGACGCCTTCGAGGAGCTGAGAACGTGGGATTCGCAGTGACGTGTCGCGTTTGACGTGGTAGGCTGCCGTTTAGCGGGGCCGCTTGCGGCCCGTGTCACAAACGCACGTCGTTGCGAAGGGCAACGGGCCGCAAGCGGCCCCGCTAACCCGGATTATTCAAGAATTCGGGAATTCTTGAGCCTCCAAGGGTATCT
>CAZUAM010000867.1:0-2321 GCA_964618095.1 uncultured Planctomycetaceae bacterium
AAACTACCGGTAGACTAGCGCCCCAAAACGTTTAGCGGTCGCCGGCACGGCGACCTGATCGGCGAGAATCGCCATGATCATCGCCTACCACGCGATTTTCACCACCTATGGCACTTGGCTCCCCAATGATCCACGGGGCTCCTAGTCCAAGGCGATTTACAACGCCGAACTGGCCGAGTTGGGCCGAATACGATACGGCCGACAGAACCCGCAGCCCGACCGGAAAACAACGCGACGATTCCACACCGCAGCCGTCCGGCGGCTCTCCCGACCACCGTACTACATCAACGGCACCACAAGGCGGATCGTAGCCGACGGCTTCACCGAAGTAAGAAACCGTTTGAGTTTGATCGTCTCCGCATGCGCGATAATGAACGATCACGTCCACCTTGTCGTCCTTCGGTCGAAGTACCGGATCGAGTATCTGATCAACCAGTTCAAGGGTGCCGCGACTGCCGCGTTGAAACTGGACAAAACTCCGTGGGCGAAGCGCGGCTGGAAAGTGTTCATCAATGACGAGGAGGCACTTTACGCGGCGGCGGAGTATGTCGAAGCGAACCCCGAAGCGGCCCGACTGAAGCCGCAGCGTTGGGATTTCGTGACCCCGTTGCCGCCGAAGGCGTAGGCCGCCGTGCCGGCGGCCGCTAAACTACCGGTAGACTAGCGCCCCAAAACGTTTAGCGGTCGCCGGCACGGCGACCCTATTGTGGAAATGCCATGTCACTATTCGAAGCCAGCGAAGAAGCCCACCGCCGCGCGGCGCAGCCGCTGGCGGCGCGGATGCGGCCGGAGTCGCTCGACGAGTTCGTCGGGCAGCGGCATTTCCTGGGCGAGGGGAAACTGCTCCGCCGGCTGCTGAAGGCCGACCGCCTGGGCTCGGTCATCTTCTACGGCCCGCCGGGTACCGGCAAGACCACCCTGGCCCGACTGCTGGCCACCGAATCCCGCAGCCACTTTCGCCAACTCAGTGCCGTAACCAGCGGGGTGAAGGAGCTGCGCCAGATTCTCTCGGAGGCCTGCGACCGGCTCTCGGCCGCGGGCCAGCGGACGCTGCTGTTTATCGACGAGATGCACCGCTTCAACAAGGCCCAGCAGGACGTGCTGCTGCCGGACGTCGAAGAGGGTGTGGTGATCCTGGTGGGGGTCACCACCGAAAACCCGTTCTTTACGATCAACAGCCCCCTGGTCAGCCGCAGCCGCATCTTCCAGTTCGAGCCCCTTTCGGTCGAGGAGATCAAGACGTTGCTCCGCCGGGCGCTGGCCGACGAGCGACGCGGCCTGGGGCGGCGCGAGATCCGCATCCACGACGACGCCCTGGAGTTCCTGGCCGAAGTGAGCGACGGGGACGCCCGGCGGGCGATCTCGGCGCTGGAGGTGGGGGCCCTTTCCAGCGACGAGTCGCCGCTGGAGTTCACCCGCCGGTTGGCCGAGGAATCGGTCCAGCGGAAGGCGGTCGGATACGACCGCGACGGCGATGCCCACTACGACACGATCAGCGCGTTGATCAAGAGCATCCGCGGCAGCGATCCCGATGCGGCGCTGTACTGGCTGGCGCGGATGCTGGAAGGCGGCGAAGACGTGCGGTTTCTGGCCCGGCGCATCGTGATCCTGGCCAGCGAGGACGTGGGCAACGCCGATCCGGCCGCCCTGCCGCTGGCGGTGGCGGCGGCACACGCCTGTGAGTTGGTGGGGCTGCCCGAATGCCAACTTAACCTGGCCCAGGCGGTCACCTACCTGGCCTGTGCGCCCAAATCGAACGCGGCCACGCTGGGAATCGGGCAGGCCCGTCGCGACGTGCGTGAAGGCCGGGTGCTGCCGGTCCCGGTGCATCTGAAGGATTCGCACTACCCCGGCGCCAAGCGGCTCGGCCACGCAGCGGGATACCAATACGCCCACGATCACCCCGACGCGGTCGCCGGGCAGGATTACCTGGGAGTCGAGCGCGAGTATTACCGGCCGGTGGATCGGGGATTCGAGCAGGAGTTGGCCGAGCGGCTGGCGGCGATTCGCGCCCGGCTGCGGGAGGAAGGGGGCGGTGGGCAGTAGGCAGTGGGCAGTGGGCAGTGGGTAGTGGGCACTAGGTAGTGGGCAGTAGGTAGTGGGCAGTAGGCAGTGGGCAGGGGACAGGGGGAGATGGGTAGGTGGGAGGGTGAAGGCGGGAGGGGAAAGGGGGGGGGTGTGGGTTGTTTACGGGAAGTCAGTATTGGGCCGAGGACCATGCACTAATTCACTGATCAGGGTGCAGGAACGCACTTCCAAAATTCGCAAAACCGGGTAATCGTAGTAATTGTGGCAAGGCAAATGGCAGCAATTCTGCCAAT
>CAZUAM010000868.1:0-2320 GCA_964618095.1 uncultured Planctomycetaceae bacterium
TTATATGTGGGAAGTTCCGCGACAAGGTATCTTCCCGGAGGCTGAACAATGTATACGGCAAATAAAATAGAGTCATTTCACTCGGCACGCAAGTGTAGGCACGGACCTTCAGGGGTGCCTTTTATATTCTGCCTGCTACTCGCAATTAATGCAGCCCTGACAAGCACAGCCTTAGCGGTTATTAAAGTAGAACCTGGAACAACCGTTCAGGTTGGTGAAGAAGTTTATTTTCGGCACCCAAATTTGCCTCGAAGATTTCCAAGCGCGACGCCTACGTGACCCCCGTGCCCAGCCGCGGGTTTTGGGTGGACATATCGACCGTCCTGGCCGCCGAGGTGGGCCCGCAGGAGACGAGCATTCGCACCACCGGCGACTTGAGCCAGTGGCCGGGCAGCCCGGTCTGCAAGCAGAAGGTCTGGGAAGGCCACGTCTCGAAGCATCAGGAGGTGATCATCGACGACGAGATCATCCGCTACGAATCGATCGGTCCCGAGGGGAAGTGGGACACGTTTCTCGGCTGCCGGCGCGGCGCCTGGGGCACTCGCGCGGCGGCCCATCGGGCGGGAACCGCGTGCCGCCACTACGCCGTGGACGGATGTATCAACGGCTACATCATCGACCAGGAGTCTCCGTTGTTCGAGGAGACGACTTCGCGGCTGGCCCGGGTCTTCAACGAGTGCGATTTCGACATGGTCTATTTCGACGGCAGCGAGGACGTCGACCGGCGCCGATACCACTACTATGCCTCCAACGCCCACGCCGTGCCGATGCGCAAGTTCAAGAAGCGGCCGGTGATTCACATGGGCGGGGGCTTCTCGCACGGGCTCTGGCACTCCTTCACCCGGTCCGGCACGATCGACCAGTATCCCGGCACGTACCTGGCCTATCTGGGGGCGGGCGGGACGATCAAGGACTGGCCAACCTGCAAGGACCACATCGACCGCTCGGTGCGTCGGGTGATCGAATGCGAGCAGGAGATGACGCCCGGCGAACTGGGCTGGTTCGGCATCGGGCCCAAGAGCGGCCAGTACGAGGGGCTCCAGTTTGACGAGATCGAATACCTGACGTGCAAATCGCTGGCCTACAACGCTCCGATCTCGTTGCAGACGAGTTTCTCGCGGATGGAGGCCCATCCGCTCACCCCGGACATCCTCGAAATCGTCCGGCAGTACGAGCAGATACGGCTGGCCGGCCAGGTGCCCGAGGCGACGCGCTCCCGACTCAAACAGCCCGGCAGAGACTTCGTGATGTTACCCGCCGCGCTGACCCGCGAGGGCCGGGGGGCGGAGTTCGTGGAGGTGGAGGCGGTAGGGAAAGTTGCCGGCACGCACGACGTTCGCTGCCTCGTGGGGCCGTACGGCGAGGGGACGATGGCCTCGGTGTGGCACTACTTGGGCAAGGAAGGGAAGCTGGTCTTGGATGCCCCCGGTGTGACCGCGTATGACATCAAGGGCGGCCCGGTCCGGAAGGAAAAGGCAGGGCAGAAGACCGCGATCCCCGTCGGCAGCCGTCGGATCCTGCTGCACTTTCCGGGCCGGCCGGCCGAGGCCGTGCGGCGGCTGTTGTCCGAAGCCACGCTGGAGCTGCGCAAACCCGTGGTGCTCTGGATCCAGGCCGAACAGTACCGGCGTCGCGTCGGCACCATGGTCGCCGGCGCCGAGGCCGGTGTCGCCGAGCCGGGCGCGCTCGGCGAGGTGGTCCTGTGCGGCGGGCGGCTCTATATTCGACACGACAAACTGCTGTACGTGTACGACATTCGCGCGAAATGAGCGGTGAGTTGTCTGGGGTCTCCTGCGGATGCAGCGGACGTTGGACAGGGCGAGCGGGCAATTGGGGTCACTGCGAAAGGAGGAGAGACATCGGACACCTGCTTTCAAGGTTGGTATTCTTGGTCGGTGTGCCGCTTTCCGCCTTGACGGTCCAGGCGGCCTTCACTGCCACCGAAGACCTCGGGAAGGGTTTTCTTCATCACGGTGTGGCCACGCCCGTCAGCAACCACCGCGGCACGGTTGCCACCGTCGACGGGGAGCGGCGCAACGTGGTGCTGGTCTGGCTGTTCGATCACCGCGGCGGCTACGCACTCTTGATGATCGAGGCCGCGACGGGAAAGAGCGAGGAATACGCGATGCCCTTCCCGCCCGGCGGTGATTGCCCCTACGCCTCGATCCTTTCGAGCCCAAACAAGTTCTACACGCATTTCAACAGCCACTTCGTCGAGTTCGATCCCCGGAAACGGGCGTTCACCTTCTGTCAGAAGACCGCCCCGCAGATGGCCATGGGCATGACCGAGGACGACAACGGCGTCATCTGGTCGGTCACG
>CAZUAM010000869.1:0-2316 GCA_964618095.1 uncultured Planctomycetaceae bacterium
ACCGCACGTCGATCAGTCGGCGGCCGGGGCGGGCGAAGAAGACGAGATCCGCGAGGAATTCCTCGACTGGCTAAGCTCCCACACCGCCCCCGCACCGCCCAAACCCCGCGCCGTCCGATCACCCGAGCTGGCCGACTTTCTCGGCTGGCTGGCCGACGGACGACCCGCCAGGTACTGACCCCTTGCCCGTCAAGCCGCCGCGGCTGCGCGGCGACCGGTCCCGACCTAGACTCGGCGAGCTCAGAACTCAAGGAGACCGCTGACCATGCCCAAAGTCCTGATCCCCCTGGGCGACGCCACGGAAGTCCTCGACACGATGTACGCCTATTACCGGCTGCCGGAAGACGGCTTCCAGGTGGACGTGGCCGGGCCGGAGGCCCGCTTGTATCACCAGGTGCTGCACGAGATCCCGCCGAGGGCCGATCCGCCCTGGGACATCACCCAGGAGCGGCCCGGCTATCATATCCAGGCCGCCGTGGCCTTCCGCGAGGTGGACCCGGCGGCCTACGCGGGGCTGTTCATCTCCGGCGGCCGGGCGCCGGAATACCTCCGCTACGACCGGGACCTGCTGAGGATCACCCGACACTTCTTCGACGCCGGCAAACCGGTGGCCGCGCTCTGCCACGGCATCGAGATCCTCACCGCCGCCGACTGCATCCGCGGCCGCACGGTCACCACCGTGGCCAAATGTGCCATGGACGCCCAGCAGGGCGGCGCCACCTACGTCGATCGGCCCTGCGTGGTCGACGGCAACCTGGTCACCGCCCGAACCTACCACGACAACACCTTGCTGTTGAAAAACTTCATCCGGATGCTCAAGGCCGCTGCGGCCAATGAATGAACCCGCACTCACCCGTCGCCGAATGTGCCGCCTGCTGGCGGCCGGGCCCGCCGCGCTCGCCGGCGCCGGCCGGCTGCTTGCCGCCGAGAAGAACAAACCGTTCGCCCTGCGGTACGTGCTGGCCTCGAGCATGTACGGCAAGATGAAGCTCCTCGAAATCCTCCCCGAGGTCCGCAAGACCGGGGCCCGGTACATCGACCTCTGGCCGCGGCACCATGCCGACCAGCGCGAGCAGATCGACGCGATGGGCCACCAGCGATTCGGCGGATTGCTCAGGCAGCACAACGTCCGCCTGGCGATGACCACCCGATACGACCTGGGGCCGTTTGGGTTGCGCGACGAGATGCGGGTGCTCCGGAAGTTGGGCGGCCGGCTGGTGATCAGCGGTAGCCGGGGCCCGAAGAACCTCTCCGGCCCCCAGTGCCGCAGCGCAGTAAAACGCTTCGTCGAACAGATGAAACCGCACCTGGCGGTGGCCGAAGAGACGGGCGTGACCATCGGCATCGAGAACCACGCGGGTGCCCTGGTCCACACCCCCAACTCGCTCCGCTACCTGGCCGAGCTGTCGCCTTCGCCCAAGTTGGGCGTGGCCATGGCCCCCTACCATCTGCCCCAGGACGCGAAGCTCTTGGCCCGGCTGATCGAGGACCTCGGCCCCAAGCTGGTCCACTTCTACGCCTGGCAGTACGGCCGCGGATGTACGAAGAAGCTGCCCAAGCCACAAGAGCTGGAGCAGATGCCGGGCCGCGGGAAACTCGACTTCAGTCCCATGTTGGCGGCCCTTCAGAAGATCGACTACGCCGGCCTCACGGAGATCTTCATGCACCCGGTCCCACGCGGAATCCCCATCCTGGAAACCGCCGCGCAGGTAACCACGGAAATCAACCTTGCCCGGCGATACCTGGGGGAGTGTCTCCGCAAGTTGTGAATCCTCCGTCGTGGGGATATAATACGCTTGTCCTCACGCCGGAATCCCGCCGAAAGGGACACACAACATGAGCGATTCGAGGCGAACCCGCCGCAGTTTCTTCAGGACTTCGGCCGGCGCGTTGGCCGCCGGTGCGATGACACCCTATGTGCTGACTGTCGACGGGGAAGAGAAGACCAAGCCGCGATCCAAGAACGACCGCCTGCGGATCGGCGCCATCGGCATGCGCTACCAGGGCACGGTGATCGCACTGAAGGCCCAGGCACACGGCGACATCGTGGCCATCTGCGACGTGGACCGGCACGTCCGCGAGCAGGCCCGGGCGGGCTTCGGGAGCACGCCCAAGATCTATGAGGATTACCGGGAACTGCTGGACCGAAACGACGTCGACGTGGTCACCATCGGCACGCCCGATCACTGGCACACCAAGATGGTGATCGATGCCTGCCGGGCAGGCAAACACGTCTACGTGGAAAAGCCGCTTACCTTGACCGTCAACGAAGGCAAGCTGCTGACCCGGGTCGTCCGCCAGACCGGCCGGGTCGTG
>CAZUAM010000870.1:0-2302 GCA_964618095.1 uncultured Planctomycetaceae bacterium
CGAGCTCGACAAGCAAGGCCGCGTCTCCGGGGCCCGCGTGGTCGAGCATACCGAAAGCCACCAGATCATCGAGGAGTTCATGCTCGCCGCCAACGAGGCCGTGGCCGAGTTGCTCCACGCCCGGCAGTTGCCTTTCCTCCGCCGGGTCCACCAGCCACCGGTCCCGCGCAAGCTCAAGGCACTCACCGAGTTCGTTGCCGAACTGGGCCTGAAAGTCGATAACCTGGAGAACCGTTTCGAGCTACAGAAGCTCTTGCGGCGGGTGGTCGGCCGGCCGGAACAACACGCCGTCCACTTCGCCTCCCTCCGCTCGCTGCAACGGGCCGTCTACAGCCCGGAAGAAGAAGGTCACTACGCCCTGGCCAGCGATTGCTATTGCCACTTCACCTCGCCGATCCGCCGCTACCCCGATCTGACCGTCCACCGGCTGATCGGCACCATGCTCGCCGGCCGCAAACCCCGCCATAAGCACGACCAACTGGTCGTCCTCGGTCGCGACTGCTCCCAGCGCGAGCGGCGGGCCGAATCGGCCGAACGCGAGCTGACCACGCTCAAGCTGCTGCACTACCTCAACGGCCGGATCGGCCAGGAAATGGACGCCGTGGTTACCGGGGTGGAAAGCTTCGGGCTGTTCCTCCAGGGAATCGATCTGCCCGCCGAGGGACTGATCCACGCCGACTCGCTCGTGGACGACTACTACCGCTTCGACCGAACCACCCACACCTTGGCCGGCCACCGTTCCGGCAACACCTACCGCCTCGGCGACCTCCTGCGAGTGGCCGTCGCCCGGGTCGACCTCGAGCGCCGCGAGTTGGACTTCCGCCTGGTCGTGCGCAAGAAGCGCCCGGTTGCCGCGGGCAAATCGACCAAGGCCAAGAAGAAAAACAAGAAGCCGGTTCCCAGCAAGCGAGCAGGCAAACGGCGCACCCACCGATAGCCGCTTGCGGCTTAGCACCACCCAACCGGACGTGATGCCGCCTTGGCCATTACGGCGCCGGTCGATAGAATGTCGTTTCCCGTCGGCGCCGGGAGGTCGTGAGATTCCGTCCCGGCCGACAAACGGATCGACAGAAGGGACTCCCGGCACGATGGCATCCACCCTTTCTCACCCCTTACGGACACCCCTCTACGAATGGCACGTCGCCCACGCTGCCCGCATGGTCGATTTCGCCGGCTGGTCCATGCCCCAGCAGTACACCTCGATCATCGAGGAGCACCTCACCTCCCGCACCGCCGTGGGCATCGCCGACATCTCCCACATGGGCCGGCTGCGGTTCGAGGGCCCCGGGGCGGCCGTCTTCCTGGCCGAACTGCTCACCCGACGGGTCGCCGACCTGGACCTCGGGCAGATCCGCTATTCGCTGGTCACCAACCAGCAGGGCGGCATCCTCGACGACGTCCTGGTCGGATACTATCACGACTCCCACGGCCAGCCCTTCTACGTCCTGGTCGCCAACGCCGCCAACCGCCGAAAAATCATCCACTGGGTCCACGCCCACTTGCCCCCTGAGCGGGCCGAACTGCCCGGACAGGAGGTAATCTGCACCGATCTCACCCGGCTCTGGGCGATGTTCGCCGTTCAAGGCCCCCGGTCGGTCGAGCTGCTGCAGCCGCTGGTCGACGTCGACCTCCACTCGATGAGGTACTACAACGGGGCCCAGGTCGCCATCCTCCACCCGGCCGCCCAAAGACAGGGCGGTATCATCACCCGCACCGGCTACACCGGCGAAGACGGCTTTGAGCTGAGCGTCGGTGCCAGTATCGCCCTGGGAGTCTGGGAAGTGCTGATGGAACTGGGCAAGCCGTTGGGAATTGTGCCCACCGGCATCGGGGCCCGTAACACCCTGCGGCTGGAGGCCGGTATGCCCCTCTACGGACACGAACTGTCCGAGCAGGTCAATCCCTTCCAGGCCGGGCTGGCCTACACCTGCTACCTGGTCGGCTACGACTTCCCCGGCCGCGACGCCCTGAAAGTCCTCCAGGCCAAGCCCCTCGACAAGACACGCGTTGGTCTGCAACTGGCCGGGCAGCGGGTCGGTCGCCAGGGCTGCAACATCCTGGCCGAGGGCCGGATCATCGGCCGAATCACCAGCGGGTCGTATTCGCCGACGCTGAAGAAGCCGATTGCCATGGGCTATGTCCCCCCCAAATTCGCCCGGCCGGGAACCCAACTCCAGATCGACGTCAGGGGTCGCATCGAGCCGGCCCGAGTCGTAAAACTCCCCTTCTACCGCCGCACCAAGAAAGGAAGCCACCCGTGACGCCCGAACAACTCCTCTACAGCAAGACCCACGAATGGGTC
>CAZUAM010000871.1:0-2294 GCA_964618095.1 uncultured Planctomycetaceae bacterium
CTCTACTGTAATATCTCAGGAGGCAGTTGTCTCACCTATTATTGGCACAGAGGGAGAGCCTTGGCCGAGTGCTTCGCCCGGTTCCGTCTTGAACAGAGTCTTAATCGGCACCCCTGAGGCCCATTCCTCTTCAAGAACAAGTCGATTCTTTCCCCCCGGCAGCACAAGATAACGTACTGGGGTCCGTCCTCGCTGATCGGAAAAAAAACAGCCTACTGGGAACTCGAGCCCAAAGTCCGCAGCCAGGACTTCGGGCGTGAAGCTGTAGTCCGTGACCGTGGACTCGGCGCTTCGCCGAATCGCGGTAGGTCCTTTCATAGTCACCCGGCGCCACCAGGCCGGATAGAAGCCTCCCTGCGGGTCGCGTTGGTACTTCAGATCAAGTCGGATCCTAACGAAATTACCGTCACGGCTGTCGATTCGCAAGATAAGGTAATCTCGCTGAGGATCTACCCAGATCTCGTTTCGGAAAGTATCGTTCGAAACTTTTCGGAGCAAAGTACACGAGTAACCATCAATCTCGGCTCTTCGGTTGGTCACTCGATAGTCCTCGATCCTGAGGCCCCCGAGGTTCGGGTCCAATGGCCAGATAGCCACCAGTGGTGGGCTGGCGGTCACCACAGCGACCTCAGCGGCGGTGTTCACAATACGCCCTTCGAGATGCCCCCCTTCCTCCAGGAAGCGATCCAAGGCACGCCCCTCCTTCGCATCCCAAACAATCGTGTATTCGGCCGGAGCATACCGTTTGGACCGATCATCCCAATAGTTGCCACGCTCTGTGAATCGCATTCGGCCCTTGTCGACGAGAAGCGACCGCAAATACTCCGCCTCCCTGTCGGTCGGAGGGTCCGGAGCGGGTAAAGGGGTCTTCCCCCGCATTTTCTCTGAGACGATCGCGCCCTTGGGGGTAAACTCGCGGGTATGCCAAGACAGCTTCAAACACGGCGTCTGCTCCTCCCGTAGACGCCACGCACTCCTGATGTCTTCCACAGTGAAAGAAGATCCCGTTTGAGCCTTCCCCGGTTTGGGAAGAACCGCGCACGAAGCCAGGATGGACAGGCCGAAAAGACAACGCTCCGTCCACTTCAAATTCCCCCAACTTCCCGCTCTCTGCAAAGCCCACATAGCTCTCTCCTCAGTTCTGAGGGTTCGCCCTGCGCAACGGGCATTGCCCTCCTGGGCAGTCCATTGACCGCTTGATTGCTAGCCCCGGAAATTCCCTTGAATTCCACTGACAGAAGACGCCCGTCACATTACGTTTTCTCCCCAAGCACTTTAACCACAATCGCGTCACTTAACCTGATTTGAATAGGCGCCGCAATAAACCACTCCCGAACATCATATAAGCGACTTACGGCATAACCTGAGTCGCGGGCAACGAATTCCACTAAAGCCTGCGTATGCCCGCATTTCAATCACGGCGGCGTCTAGCCCATCTTGTTGGCCCGCCAAGTCACGCGCCAACGCTTCGTACTTGCGAAGCGCCTCCTGACACTTTGGACAGCCGTGGCGGTAAAGCAAAACGAGCCATTCGCCCTCGGCAAGCCTCTCACCGATGTCGATGGATTTGAGCAGCGGAAATCGCTTGCCGACCCAGGCGTCGGGCTCCAGGACGACGAACTCCCTGTCGTCGAAGATGTCGCCGGCTTCGTCGAGGGTGGCGGCCTGGTAGCTTGCCATCGTCAGCGCGGCGGGGAGGCCCACAAGCAGGGATATTCCCAAAATGCAGGCGAGCTGCCTCCGGCATCCCGCCCTCACCCCCGCCCCCTCTCCCGCAACCGGGCGAGGGGAGGCTTCTAAAAGCCGGGGCGCGTGTGCCGCGGCCTGGCCAGGGGAGGGGGCTGGATTGCTGGCCAGCCGCCAGCGGAGCAGGGCCGTTATTGCTGCCAGGTCGAGCACGAGCGTGTACCACGGGTTGACCGGCACCCGGCCGAAACAGCCGCATGTGGCCTCGCCCGAGAGGGCCTTGTAGAGCGTGACGCAGCCGAACGTGCTGAAACAGAGCAGGGCGAGCTGCCAGGTGCGTCTGGGATAGAGGCCCAACCAGAGCCAGAGGCCGAAGACCAGCTCGAACTCGACCACGCCGATCAGGAACCAGCGAGAAGTGAGCAGCCCGGTTTCGGCCACCGGCTCGGTGGCCAACTGGTGGCCTTTCAACAACGCGGCCGAAAGCAACACCAGCCCCAGCACGATACGGACCACATCGTAGCCCGCAATTCTCACGCCACGCCAATCACCGGCTGCGTCATGCATCGCTTGCCCCCAAAGTGCCGATGGTGAGATCGCCACACATG
>CAZUAM010000872.1:0-2290 GCA_964618095.1 uncultured Planctomycetaceae bacterium
ATCATGTTCCTTGCCGGCATTCTGGGGGCAGCCGTCCACGCCATCGCCGGTATCCTGCTGATCTTGGCCTACCCCTTTGCCTTCGTGTTCGGCGTGCTGCCGCAGACCCACGCGCGCCTCAGCGATTGGCTGGCCCAGCGTTTCGGGGCAGCAGCGGGAGCCGAGAGGGCCGATCCGCACGAGACCGGGCCGCCGGTGATCCTCAAGGCCGCCGGCGGGCCAACCGAACGCGACGACACCGTCCGCCTGCTTTCCGCGCGGCAGGCCCCGGGCTTTCTCGACGCGCGGGTGGTGATTGCCGACGGGCTGTCGCATCGGGCCCACGCGATCATGCTCGACTACACGCAGCAGGCCGTCGGCGTCCACTGGATGATCGACGGCGTCTGGCACGGCGGCGAGTCGCTCCCGCGCGAACGGGGCGATCCCCTGCTGGAGGCCCTCAAGCTCCTTTCCGGCCTCAACCCCCAGGACCGCCAGAGCGCACAGAAGGGAACCTTCAATACCGAGTACCAGTCGACCGGGTACGCCAGCACGTTGACCTGCCAGGGGACCAAGACAGGCGAGCGGGCGCTGCTCCAATTCCAGGACAAGACGGTTCACTTCGAGAGCTTTGAGGAAATCGGCATCCGTCCCAAGATGCAGGAAGAGCTCAAGGAGTTGCTGAAGCTGAAACAGGGACTGCTGCTGTTTTCCGCCATGCCCGCCGGCGGCCTGAGAGGCACCACCCACGTGGTGATCCGGCAGACCGACCGGTTTACGCGCGAATTCGTGGCCGTCGAAGAGGAGACCAAACGATACCAGGAGATCGAGAACTGCCCGGTCACCACCTACAAGACCGCCCAGGGCGAGTCGCCGGCCAGCGTGTTGCCCAAGGTGATCCGCGCCATGCCCGACGTGATCGTCGTCCGCGATCTGGTCAACGCCGAAACCGTAAGCATGCTCTGCCGGGAGATTCCCGACGAGCGGCTGATCCTCGCCACGGTGCGCGCGAAAGATAGTGCCGAGGCCTTGTTGCGCGTCTTGGCGCTGGGCGTGCCGGCGGCCGAGTTCGCCAAGGCTATCTCGGGCGTCCTCTGCCAACGCCTGATCCGAAAACTCTGTGAAAAATGCAGAGAAGCCTACGCCCCCACCCCGCAGATCCTCGGCCAATTGGGCATCCCCGAAGGTCGGGTCCAGGCCTTCTTCCGCCCCCCACAACAGCCCGAGGAAGTCTGCCCGGAGTGTGGCGGCGTGGGCTACAAGGGACGGACCGCGATCTTCGAGCTGCTCAAGGTCGGCGATACGGTCCGCAAGGTGCTGGCGAGCGGGCCGAAGCTCGAGCTGCTCCGCCAGGCCGCCCGAAAAGACGGTATGCGTGGCTTCCAAGAGGAAGGCGTCCTGCTGGTGGCCAAAGGCGTTACCTCGTTGCCGGAATTGATGAGAGTGGTGAAGCAGTAGGCAGAAAGCAGTAGGCAGTAGGCGGTTGGAAGTAGCCGACGAAAAAACAGATGGCGTGAAAGGAAAGAAGCTCAACCCTCAACTCTCAACCCTCAACCCTCAACCCTCAACCCTCAGCCTGCCATGTTGACCTTGCTGTTGATCGTGATCTTTTTCGTCTGCTTTGGTTTCCTGTTTACCGAGGGGATGTGGAGCAACGCCGTGACCCTGTTCAACGTGATCATCGCCGCGTTGTTGGCCACGAACTTTTTTGAATGGGCGGCCGGGGTGCTGGAGGATTGGGGGCCTACGTTCACTTACTTCTGGGATTTCCTGGCGTTGTGGGGGCTGTTCGCGTTGTTTATGGCCATTCTCCGCGGGGCCACCGATTTCATTTCCAAGGTCAAGGTCCGCTTCCGCAAGATCACCGATCAAATCGGCAGCCCCTTCTTCGCCGCCTGTGTCGGCTGGGTGATGGTCTGCTTCACCGCCATGACGCTGCACACGGCCCCCCTGGCACGCAACTTCATGCAGGGCTCGTTTCAGCCCGAACAACGAATGTTCCTCAAACTGGCCCCCGACCGGAAGTGGCTGGGATTCGTGCAGACGATGTCCCGGGGCACGTTCTGCCGCAGCGCCACGGCGAAGGACCTCCAGCAAGAACCGGACTGGGAAGAGGACCAGACGCGAACCTTCGACCCCCGCAGCGAGTTCATGCCCAAGTACGCCACCCGCCGGGCCAATCTCGAAACTTACCTGAACAAGTACAATACCGTCCGTGTCCGCACCGAAAAGACCTCCAATTAAGGAGCGGCCGAAGAATAAGTTGTGGGAGGCGACTCTGTCGGCGACAAACGTGCGGCCATGCGCAGTT
>CAZUAM010000873.1:0-2290 GCA_964618095.1 uncultured Planctomycetaceae bacterium
ATTCCCCGCCGCTCATGCCCCAGCAATCCTCGGTTTATGAATAATCCGGGCTAACTGAGGATCGGAAGTCTCACAACTTCAACTGGACGCCGCAGGGCCGGCTTTGCCGTCGTGTTGGGATCGGGAAGCGTACCAGTCCGGCTTCAAGCAAGCAGCCGGCGTAGCCGGACCTAGGCTGCGGGCAAGTCGCCAGTCACGAAATCCAGCCCGAGCTTCCGCAGCGTGTTTTGCCTGGGCACGCCGCTCTTCGGGTCCCAGCCCATCGCCTCGAGATAGTCCTCGACCTGGGCATCGAGATCGACCGTGCGGCCGGCCGTGGGACCGTGCTTAAGCGGTGGGTCGCCGAGCACTCGCCGCGGCACCTCGAGCTCCACGTTGCGGATGCCCTCGCGGAGATTGAAGGCGGTGCGCAACGCGGCGATCCGGGCGCCGGTGGTCAACACGTCGTCCAGGCTGAAGCTGTGCCCGGTCGCGTGGGTGAGCGAATCGGTCACGAAGTCGGGCCGAAGCGTCAGCAGCACGAACATGCACAGCCCGGCCGATTGGCCCACGTGGAAGTAGTTGTTGATCGTCACGTGGGCCTTGCCCTTGCCCGGGTAGTGGTGCTGCGGCTGGGGCTGCTCGATCAGATCGGGCGGGCCGGCGCCGAGTTCCGAGATCCAGGTGCTGACCTGGGTGTGGCGGCCGGGGGTGGCGTCCATCTTGTAGCTGGTGGCCGCGCCGGGCAGCAGGCGCGGATCGTGCATCGGCAGCTCCTCGCCGCCGACGTGTACGGCGTATTGCTCCGCGCCGCGGCCGATCCGCTGGGCCGCCTTGCGGACCCCGTCGGCCAGGACCGCGCCGAATCCCTCGCGCCGGCCGATCAGACGCGTGAGCTGCACGATCGCCCGGGCGTTGCCCCAGCGCAGCTCGATCCCGCCGGTATCCTCCAGGGAGATCAGGCCGTTCTCGTAACACTCGATGGCGAAGGCCAGGGTGGCGCCGGTGCCGATGGTATCCAGCCCGGCGCGGTTGCACAGCTCGTTGCAGAGGTGGATCGACTGGAGGTTGTCGTTCAGGCACATCGAGCCGAAGGCGCCCAGGGTTTCGTACTCGGGTTTGTGTCCTTCGCAGGCGAAGGGGCCATTTTCGACGCGGGTCAGTCCGCCGCAGCCCATCGGGCATCGCCAGCAGGCGTATTTCTTGTACTCCAGGCCGATCACCGCGTCGTCGCTGATCTTGCCGACGGTGGGAAAGTCGAGCTGGGCCGTTCCCGACCAGTTCTTGGTCGGCGTGTCGCCCTTGATGGCCAGCCCGGCCATGCTGCCGCAGGTGCCGTACTGTCGCATCACGGCCCAGCGCCGCGAGGATTTGAGGAATTCGCGGTGCCGGTCCATCGCTTCGCTCATCCCTTGGGGATCGGCGACGGGGACCTCGCGGCCGCCGTCGCAGAGGACGACCGCCTTGAGGTTCTTCGATCCCATCACGGCGCCGAGTCCGCTGCGTGCGGCCGCCCGGCCCTTCTCGTTGATGATGCCCGAGAGCAGGCTGAGCTTCTCGCCGGCCGGGCCGATGCAGGCCGTGCGGGCCTGGGGGCCGTGGAGCCGGCGGGCGCGGTCGTCGGTTTCGGTCGTATCCAGGCCCCACCAGTCCTCGGCCGGGAGCAGTTCGGCCCGGCCGTTGCGGACCAGCAGGTAGATGGGGCGTTCGCTTCGGCCTGTGAAGAAGATGCCGTCGAGCCCGGCGCCTTTGACGGCGGGTCCAAAGGTGCCGCCGGAGTTGGCGTCGCCCCATCCGCCGGTCTTGGGGCTCTTGGCCACCACGACGTAGCGGTTGCTGGTGATGCCGCCGGTGCCGGTCAACAGTCCGCTGAGCAGTCCCAGCGTGTTCTCCGGCCCCAGCGGATCGACCCGGGGTTTCTGCGTCTTGTAGAGGTAATACGCCCCCAGGCCGTATCCGCCGAGGTAGCTCAAGTAGAGCTCGTCGCCGGGCCGTTCGATTCTGGTCTGTCCCGTGGTCAGATCGACCCAGAGGATCTTTCCCATCGCTGCCGGCAAGGACATGTTATGATTCCCACAGATGGCGTGAAGTTGCCGTCATGGTGGCAAGTCGGAGCGGGGGTGTCAATGGGCGGCATTCGGCCGCGGGTTTGGCCGGCGCAGGGTGGGGGTTGCCCGGCAGGGCCTCGTTCGCGCGACCGTCAACCCGTAACGCGCACCCGGCAACTTCAACGGCCACCGGCCCTTGAACAGACCGGGGTCAAGGCCAATAATACTCTGGGTGATCTCGTGGCTCTATTGGCTCGACCAGC
>CAZUAM010000874.1:0-2287 GCA_964618095.1 uncultured Planctomycetaceae bacterium
TAGGCGTGGGCCTCGTACTCGCTGCCGTACCAGCACCACCAGTAGCCGCCGGGCAGGTTGAGCCAGGCCGTCTGGTTCTCGTCGTCCTGCTGGAGGTACTGGGTGACGTTGCGGACGACCATGGCCAGCTTCTCCTGCTCGCCCTGTTTGTGCAGGGCCATGCCGTACATGGCCATGCCGTAGACGGCCAGCTTGGTGCGGTCGCGGTAGAGGAAATCGAGCATCTCCTGGTTTTTCACGTCCGCGTCGACCAGGACCATGTAGACGAAGGCATCGACGTTGTCGGCATGATCCTTCCAGGGTTTTTTCTTGGGTTTTTTCAGCGCATTGTTGAGCCTCTTGACCTGTTCGTCCTGGTATCGCTTGAGCCAGGCCACGCCCCTTTCGAGCATGCCGGGCACCAGGGCCACATCGTTCTCACGGGCGATTTGCAGGCCGTGGACGACGTGGGCGGTGGTGTGCGGAGAGCTCCGCTCCCCCCAGCCGGAGAACCAACCCCAGCCGCCGTCGGAGAGCTGCATCTCGGTCAGCCGCTGCACGCCGTCCTTGACCATCCGGCGGACTTCGGCCTCGTCGAAGACCGGGTTGCGGTCGAAGCGCTGCCACCCTTTGGCCCGCTCGGTGTCGTCGCCGATCTCCTGGGCGTTGAGATTGGTCCGCTTGGTCTTGATGTCCTCCAGATCCAGTCCCATGTCCAGGAGGATCTTTTGGGTGATCACCGTGGGCAGGAAGCGGTTGAGCGTCTGCTCGGTGCAGCCGTACGGATAGTCGACCATGTAGGGCAGGGCGTCGACCATGGCCCCGGCCAGGGTGGGCGAGTAGCGGACCTCCAGCCGCGACTGCTCGGGTCGCCGCTGTTGCGGCACCTTGACGGTGAACTTGCCGCTGGTGTCCTTGGGCCGGATCGCCCCAGAGTAGGAGTCCATCTTGAGCATCCCGTGGATGTAGCACGGGAAGGTCATCTCCATGGCGTCCGACTCCTCGTCCGTCAGCGCCTTCATCCGCACGACGGCCTCGCCCTCGTCGAGGACCTTGACGCGCCAGTCGATGCGGGCTTCGCCCTCGGGCTTGATCTCGACCGTCTGCGTCAGCTTTCCGGCGTCGATCGGTTCGAGGGTGTCGCCCTCCAACTCGAGGGCGACCTGCACGGACTTTTGGCCTTTGAGGTAGTTGTGGACGTTGGCCGAGAGCACGACCTCGTCCTTCTGGACGAAGAACCGCGGGGCCTGTAGCCGGACGATGAGGTCCTTGCGGGTGACCACGTCGGCAAAGCCCTCGCCGACCTTGGTGCCGTGGCCCATTCCCCAGACCTTGATTCGCCAGGTGGTGAGGTTTTCGGGCATGTCGAGCTCGACCTCGGCGGTGCCGTCCTTTTTGGTTTCCAGCGCGCCGACCCAGAGGGCAGTGTCGGCGAACTTCTTGCGGACGGTGGGCTGGACCAGAGCAGGGGCCTTCCCGCCCGGAGCCCCGGCCGCCTTGCCCATGGCCAGGCCGCCCCCTCCTCCGGGGCCTGGCATCGGCGGGGCCGCCGTGGGCGCTTCGGCAGCCTCCATCGCTGCGCCGTTCATCGCTGCCATACTTCGTTGGGCCATGCCCATCCCGCCCATGCCCATGCCCATCCCGCCTCGCCGCTCGCCCCATTGCGCGGCCTGTCCGTCGTCGGCATCTCGGAGTTCGTCCATTTCTTCCGCGACCGTGGCTCCGAACACGCCGATGTCGCCCATGCCCCGGGCGCCCTTGGGCACGAGGTTTCCGAAGCGGCGGTCCAGGCTGGCCTCGGTCCGCGGGTGGTGGTGGCGGCGCCACTTCCAGAAGAACTCCTTGATCTCCTGCACGTTGGAGCCGCCGGAGATGTACTCCACCGACTTGTCGTAGATGGCCACCACCGTCGAGCCCACAAACGGCTCCTCGAAGAAGTCGGTCAGCTTGATTTGGACCTTGGCCTTCTCGCCCGGTTTATACGCCTCGGACGAGGGCTTCAGCTCGACGTTCAAGACGCGTTTCTCGGGCGGGACGACGATCTCCTTCATTTCGCTGTGGACCCGCCCGTCGGTGATGGTGACCGCCTCGACGAAGAAGTTGGGCATGTCCTTTTTGACCACGCCGATTTCCTCCACGGTGCTCTTGCCGTCCAGGCGGATGACCTTCGGCTTCAGATACACGCCGTTGGTCGGGCGGGTAAACAGCAGCACGGTTCCCCCGACCCGGTCGGTGTTGATTTGCAGCTTGACTGTTTCGCCGGGCGCGTATTCGCGCTTGTCGGGGATCAGCTCGATGTTGTTGAAGC
>CAZUAM010000875.1:0-2286 GCA_964618095.1 uncultured Planctomycetaceae bacterium
GGATCGGCCCCGCCCGCCAGCTCGATCTGGCGGGGGACGGAGCCGGCGACCTCCACCGTGGCGTTTCCGATGGTGAGCGGGCCGCCCAGGTGGGAGCTCAGCACGCCGAGACCGGTGTGGACGGTGCCGCCGCTTGCCGTCAGGGCACCTTTCATGTCGACGCCGGTGGGCAGGGTCAAGGTCCCGGCGCCGGTCTTGGTTATGTCTCCGTCCAGGGTGCTCGTCTGGGCCAGCGTCAGCGTGGTCTCGCGCGACGTGTCGACCGTGACACTGGCAAACGACAGGGGTGCGGAGATCGTATGATCGCCCCGCGCTACGTTGATTTGGGGCGGGGTGTCGGGGCTGGCCGTCTGAAGCGTGAGGGTTTCCGGCCCGGAGATCTCGTAGCTGTAGTCGGCGTTGTCGAAGTTGAGGGTACCGACGGTTACGGCCGAATCCACCTCCACGGTGCTGTCGCCCTCGACCCCGAGGAGGAAGTTGGCCGCCGCGTCCGCGTCGTCCGGGACGTTGCCGGCAGTCCAGTTGGCGGGGTTGTTGTACGATACGCCGTCGGTGGGTTGCCACTGGTTGGGGATTTCTATCTCGAACCCAACCGCAAAAGTCGAGAACGAGGTGAGGCCGTCGGCGCTGATCCACTTGTTCGTGGTGTCGCGGCTGCTGGTCACGTCAACCCAGTTGGTTCCCGCAAAGTGGTAGACGCAAAGGTCGTTTTCGTCGAGCCCCAACGAACCCGCCAGGGCATCGTCGTAGCGGAACGTCAGGTCGGCGGAATCGAAGGCAAAGCCGCCGGGCGGGTTGAAGGCCCAGGTCCCGACGATCGAACCCGTGGTGCCCAGCGGCGCGCCGCCGTGGTCCGCCGCAAGAAGATCGATCGAGAAGCTGCCACCGGACGTGACGTTCGTCAGCGCCATGCGCACGCTATTGACCAGATCCACGGTGCCGTCGCCGGGATCCTCGCCCCAATTGTACGTGCCCGTACCGGCGGCCACGGAGATCGGCGGCAAGACCAGTTTGCCGTGGTTCTGCGCATACCAGCCGGCAGTGGTGCCGTCGCCTTGCACGATGCCGCGCGAATCGTCGTTCGTGACGGTGGAGAACCCAGACAGGTCGAGCGTCCTGTCGGATCCGTATCCGTCGGCAATGATCCGCCCGTTGTTCTCCAAGGTTCCCGTCAAGCCGACAACTCCCCAGCCGCGCAACGTTCCGGATGCTCCGGCGGTTTCTCGGACGGTCACGTTCACACCGGCGCCGGAGTCCGTTTCGTTGATCGTGCCTGTTGCAGTCGCGTCGCCGAAGCTGAAGACCCCCGCGCCCGCGCGTCCCACCTTAAAGAAGCGGTTGGCTCCCTCGGTGAAGCTGAGTGTTCCGGCAGTGAAGTCGTACCTGCCGCTGGAGCCGGGCCAATAGGCGAGCGAAAGCCCGTCGGCGACCGTATTGCTCCCGCCGGACTGGGTGAAGGTGCCCGTGCCGTCGTCGCCGATCGTTTCGTATTTCGCCGACAACTGGCCCGAGCCGCCCAGCTCGTACGCCCCGCTGGAGCCGGGCCAATAACCAAGGAAAAGCCACTGAGCGACCGTATTGGCACCACCCGACTGAATGAACGTGCCCGTGCCATGGCCGCCGATCGTCTCGTACTCCGCCGACAACTGGCCCGAGCCGCTCAGGTCGTACGTCCCGCTGGAGCCGGAATTCTCAGCCAGCGAGAGCGTCCAGCCGACCGTGTTGCTCCCACCGGACTGGATGAATATGCCGGTGCCGTCGTCACCAATATACTCAGAGTCCGCCGACAACGCCCCGTTCTCCAGCCTATACGTCCCGGGCCCGCTGCCGGTCCCGACGATTAGCTTCCCGACGCTCGCCGAAGTGCCACTCAGGTGGTTGGCCGTGGCGCCATGGGTCACTTCCAGACCGCCCAAGTCTAGTCCGTTGAGTGTAGTGCCGTGGAACAGGCTGCCGGTAAGGAGCGAATCCACGAGGAAATCAAATCCAAGGGCCAGCGTCCCTCGGGACCCCAGGGTCATAGTCGGCGTACTGAGCCCATCGGCAAACCATTCGAGCCGGCCAGTTCCGTGATCGGCGCCGATGCGAAGCTCACCGCCTGCGTCCACCGTGAGGATTCCCGTTCCGCTCAGTTGGTACGTCCCACTTGAGCCAGGACCCTGCCCGAGGTAGAGGCGATTGGCAACCGTATTAGTCCCACCGGACTGGGCGAATGAACCCGTGCCACGAGAGCCGATGTACTGGTCATTGCCCGAGAGTTCACCGCCACTCAACTCGTACGTCCCG
>CAZUAM010000876.1:0-2285 GCA_964618095.1 uncultured Planctomycetaceae bacterium
CTCGAGCGTGTCGCGCGACATCAGAAGCTTCGGGCCGTAGGAGAGCCGGTCGGCAAGACGGTCTGGCTGCTCGCCGAGGGTACCGCCGAGGGTCACCGTGGCCTCGCCGATCTTGAGCGTCTCGCCGATCTTGACGCCGAGCTGAGCAGGAAGTACACGGCCGAAGCCCGGGCATACGCCAAGCACATCCTGGCCGCGGTGGAGAAGTCATTTGTGCTCTCGCCGGTAGTCCGCGTGCGTGACGGGACGTATCGCTCGTTCCTGCCGCCAGCCCCGTACATCCGCGGCCCGGCCAGCCGCTTCATGCCCACCTCCTTCGGCAGCGCTGAGCACACGCCGGGGCTCTACCCCGACGCGATCCGCGGCGGGGTGCATCTGATCAATCTCTCCGGACTGCTGCCGGCCACCGATCCGCGCGCCCAGGGTCTGCTCGACGTGCTGGAGGATCGCCTGTTGCTGGAGCATCACCGCCTGCCGATGCGAACCGCGGGCTACGACCCGGCGAAGCACTGGTTCAGCCACGCGGGGTGGTACTACCAGTGCGGGATCGAGCGCACGGCCAACGTCCATCTGCAATGGGATGACGCGCCGAATTTTCTCCGGTCCTTCTACAACCAGTACGCCGTCGACGTCGTGGTCGGCCCTTACACGTTCAACGAGCACACGACCCGCGGACCCCCCGACAAGTCTTTCGAAGAGGCGGCGTTCCTGGAGCGTCTGCGCAACATGCTGGTAATGGAAGAGGGCGCGAGCCTTTGGCTGGCGCGGGCGACCCCGCGGGCGTGGCTGGCCCAGGGCAAGAGGATTGTCGCGAGGAACATGCCCACGCACTTCGGAACGACGGAGTACGAGATCGTCTCCGACGTGGACAACGGCAAGATCACGGCGGCCGTCGAGCTGCCTTCCCGCAAGCCGGCCAAGGCCGTCCTGCTGCGGTTTCGCCGTCCCAAAGCCACGCCGATCCGGAGCGTGACGGTCAACGGCAAACCGTGGTCCGAGTTCAACAAGGACAAGGAGTTGATTAAGCTGGAAGGCTTGACCGGCAAGGTTATCGTTGTGGCAGAGTACTTGCCGAACCGCTAGAAAAAGGCCTGCGATTGATTGCCGGTAAGAAGTCGGACAAGTCAGCTCGCCGACTTCAGCACGGCTACGATATTCGCAAGACCTGAGGGACTTCTCTCCGCAGAAGCACGTTCGGACAACTATGGGCTGCACCCACGTGTTCAGCCGCGGCGTAAGGGCGTTCGCTGCCCTGCCGACAGTCTATACCTCTTGTGCCTTGGCCTCAGAGAGCACCCGCCGGATCTGCTTCCGCCAACCCTTCAACTGTTTGGGGTCGAAGCAATTGGAAAACATCCGCATGCCGGCCCGCAACCGCCGCGACGCCACCCGCGCCTGGTGAATGCACTCGGGATCGTCCGCCCGGCGGGCGCCGTCAATCTGCTCGGCCAGCCGTTTGGCCTGGTTGTGGAGGTACCGGGCGGCCAGCAATCGGTAGCTCTGGTCGGCGGATGGCATGATCGGTTGCAGATTCGTTGGAAATCGCCCACACGTCGAATCCGTCCGCTGCCCCGAGGACTTCCTGAAAAGCTCCCTAATTATACGCCGCGGCAGGGGGGTGATCCAAGGGACGGCACCCCAGCAACCCGCCCGGGACGCAGCGGCCGGCCAGCGACGGCCGTAGCTGTGGAGACTGGCATCGCGCCGTGGGGACAGACAGTCGTGCTCAGCCGCGTCCGATCACGTCTAGACCGCCGGTGGGGCATTGTCTGGAGCGAAGACTCGGCAACTGCCCCCCCTATCTGGTGGTTGCATTTCCTGGACTGGTGTGCTATCAGTAGGGGCGGCGACGACGAGGCTCTCTGGCCAGTTTACTCTTACCAAAGGAGGGCGTGTCATGGGACGATGGTGCTTGACTATTCTCGTAGTGCTGCTATCAGTCAGCGGTGCAAATGCCGGTGTTGTGTGGCATTTCGAGGGTGAGGCCCCGGGGCCGCCGATCGGACTGTCCTTCGGTGGAATACTTCCGTTCGTTTCTGTTCCGACGACCGCCTCAGTTGACTTCACACTGAGTCTCCAAGGACAGACTCAGACCATTTACTTCGACTCCTTCAGCTTCTCTTCCGCTCCTTACAGCTATTACACCTATCGGCGGACGGACATGTATCTGAAGGATGGAAGCCTCACCGAGCGGGTGCCCATCACAAGGGCAATAACCGTTGACCCGATCACGGTTTCCACCAAACACCTCGGACCGTTTCTGTTGGAAAGCATAGGCCCTGATG
>CAZUAM010000877.1:0-2280 GCA_964618095.1 uncultured Planctomycetaceae bacterium
CCCACTCTCTGCACGGACCTGTCGGGGGGGTTATCGGGGGATTCTGCGGGCAGTTACCGAGCAGTCCGGCGGACACGATCCGCCACGTGGCCCGATTGACCTCCCTCGTGGGAGCTAAATTCGGCCCAGACCGGCAGGTGATCCGAGACCTCCGACACCTCCCGCCACGTCAGCTCAAACTCCCGCATCAGGTCCAACACACCCGCCCGGCCGGTGAATTCGGTGGTCGCCCGGGGATCGAACAGGATGTTGTCGGCCGGCCGGGTGCCGTGGATGGTAGTGGGGGTGTCGGTGATCGCCGAGCTAAGCCCCGGCATCTCGCCCAATCGGTCCGGGCCAGCGGCGGCGGACCCCAGGTCACCCAGCAGAATCACGTCGTCTTCGCTGGACTGGTCGTCGCGTACCGCCTTGTAGACGTCGTCCAACAGCTTGAGTTCGGCGGCCGCGCGGTCCGGGTCGGTATGGACGTTGATCAGCTTGAAGGTGAATGCCTGGGTCGGATCGGGGCCCCTTACCCGGAACAAGGCCACCAGCGGCCGGTGGCGAAACCGCCTGTCCGGGTCCTCCACCGACTGGACGGTGGAGCGGTCGATCTCGATCCTGGCCCGATTCAGCAGAAACGCGCCGGATTGTCCCGTAGCGTTGGGCGTGGTGGCCGGACAGGTAGCAAAGTCGTACTCCCGGCCGGCGGCGTTGATCTGCTCGACCAGCCGCACCAGCACTCCCCGGTTCCCGGCCCGGATTCCCTGGACGGCGACCACGTCGAAGCGGGGGATCACGTGTGCCAGGACGGCGCTTATGCGCTGGTCGTCCAGCTTCTTCTCGCTGAGCCGGCCGAGGTTGAACGTGGCGATCCGGACGGCCGGGCGGAGCGACTCATCGGCCGACTGGCCCGATGGCCGGCCGGGCGCCGAAGAATCGGCCTTGGGTGTGATCGTGATCGACTCCAGCCCGTCCTGCCCCTGCCGGATCTTGACCTCGTAGTTCACGTAGCAATACGCGCCGCCGGTCGCCAGGGCGACCAGCAGGGCAACCACAATCAGCCTCCTCATGACTGCCTCCTTGCGTTCGGAAGACTGCGGACCCGCAGCAGCGTAGCCAAAGACGCCCTTCGGCTCCAGGGCAATTCGGGGGATTTGGCACTTGGAATCTGGGGTTTCGGATCTCAGATTTGGCGATCACGGCAGAAGATAATCCGGAAGGTGGCCTGGAATTGCTCGGGCGTACGCGACCACGCCAGAACGGAAATCTGCAATCCCAAATCTGAAATCCCAAATCCCCTTACCGTCTCGCCTCGCGGACCAGGTGGCCCAACTCCGGCAGGATGATCTCTTCCAGGGCCAACTGCACGGCGGCCTGGGAGCCGGGCATGGTCAAGAGCACCGTCCGTCCGATCAGGCCTCCGGTAGCACGGCTGAGCATCGTCGCCGGGCCGATCACGTCGTAGCTGAGCATGCGAAACAGCTCGCCGTAGCCGGGAAGCGGCTTGTCGAGCAGCTCGCTTACCGTCTCGTAGGTCTGGTCGCGGCTGCCCAGTCCGGTCCCGCCGGTCATCAGGATCGCCTCCACGTCCTCGCGGTCCCGCAGGCTCCTGAGGAGCTCTCTCATCTGCTCGGGCTCGTCGGGGATGATCTCGCGGACCAGCACCTGGTGCCCGGCCTCGGAGAGCAGATCGACGGCCGTCTGGCCGCCCTTGTCGGTCTCGAGCGTCCGGGTATCGCTGACGGTGATCACCGCGCACCCGACCACTTGGGGGGCCTCTTGACGATGCTGGTCGGGGACCTGGCTCATGGGCGTCCCCCCTTGCAGGGCCTCGCGCGGAATCGAGCCGGAACTCACAGAAGCACGCAGACATCATACATGGTACGGGGCAAAACTCCAAGCATCCAGAAATCCCGAAAAACCGCAAATCTGGGGGGATTTGCGTTGCCGAACCTCGTCCCCCGCCCGTATACTGAACAGTAGCGCTGTGTCCTCGAATTGGCGGAGACCCTCCGCATGTTCGAGGCGAAGCGATCCCGCCGGCCGATTCGCGGCACACGGAGGTGCCTCCTGCAAGGAGCGGCTTTCGGAGAGGCCGCCGACAGCAGAGAGAAGCTCGTCATGAACCGCCTTGTGGTTGGTCTGGTGATTTCGCTCGTGTTGCACTGGGCGACCGGGCCGGCGGCGGTGGCCGAGGTCTTCATCCTCACGGGCGGCGGGCGGGTGGCAGGTGAGTTGCTCAACCCGGACGAGACGCCCCGCAAAAAGTTCGTCATCAAGACCGCTGCGGGCGGCCGG
>CAZUAM010000878.1:0-2269 GCA_964618095.1 uncultured Planctomycetaceae bacterium
GCGAGAGGGTCCAGCCTGCCCCACCTTGGCCCCGGGGCATCCATTTCGGCGGCAGGGACACACTTGGTGGTTGGAGCGTTCAGGTATCCAATTTCGCCCGCACATTTCTCCGCGGGACGCCGGCGCCTTAAATGCGCCCGCCCAACCATCCCTACCACTGATCTGCAATTCCCGGGAAGACCAGGGATGTAGCTCCTATACACGGGTGGTATATAACGGCACTAAGGTGTCTATCTCAGCGCGCAATCTTTCCGTCTGCCTATTAAACCCCGCAGCGGCGGCAAAAGACCGCCTGGCGTCCTATTGGTCCGTCAATCTTGGTTTTACGGGTGGCAGGGGCAGCTTGTCTGCCCCTGCGGCACGGTCTTGGTTTTACGGGTGGCGGGCAAGTCGCCACCGGCACCCCACCTCCCGTTTCCACTTTGACCGACCACTGTGCCCGGCTGGAATCTTCAGAATTCCAGCCGCCTGAAGGCCCGGAAGCCAATCCGCAGCGGGATCACCGTGGCCAGGACACCCAGCAGGACGCTTCCGAGGGTTCCGGCGATCAGCCAGAACTCCAGCCAGCGATACAGTGGGGCCTGGCGGGCCAGGACGTGTCCGGGGTGCGTATTGTAGGCAGCGAAATAGAAATGGCAGGGCAGGGCCGTCAACAGCACCACGGCCAGGATGTACAGAGTGCTGATCACCAGGTTGAGCGTCCCGCCGAAGCCGGCGGCGATCCGCGCGGGGGATTCCTGGCGGAGGTTGGGCAGCCGGGCGCCCAGGCCCACGGCGATGCCGGAAAGGCCCAGGCAGAGGATCGCGCAGGTCAGTTGATGGCTGGCCACGACGATCGGGGAGATTTGGAGCATGCCGAGCATCACGTCGCTGAGCAGGATCAACGCGGCACAGGGGAGAATCGAACCGCCTACGGCAAACAGAAACTTGCTCCAGCGGATCGCGTCCCTCCGCCAGGACAGCAGGCCCAGGAACCAGCACCGGCGGCCCTCCCGGCTGATCATGGGAAAGATGAATCTGGTGGTGAAGGTCGACATCAGCAGCCCCACCACCGAGAGGTTCAGGAAGCTGACCATGTTGACCCAGCCCACGTAGTTGATGTTGTAGCTGAAGCGGCGGATATTGAGGAAGTACAGGGCCAGCAGCCCGAAGAAAATCAAAAACTGCGACCACTGGGCGGGATCGCGGCGGAAGAGGCGCAAGTCCTTGACCAACAACAACTGCATCTGCCGCGGCAGGAACCCGGTCGACCAGAATGCTACCCGGTCGATCCGCGCCAGCTTGGTCCGTTTGCGGCCGAGGTGTTTGCCGGAAAGCGCGCTGTAGGCGGGTCGATAGATGCGCGCGGCGGTCCACACGGCCAGTTGGCGGCAGAACAGGGCGTTGGCGATCATCACCACCAAGAACAGCACGCTTTCGGACCAGACTTCTCGCGCCGCCTCCAGCAACCCGGAACTCAGCCACCAGCTTGGCAGCAGCCGCCGTTCGCTGAATTTCAGCCGGCCCAATATCTCCTGGAACCAGCCGGGGGTGAGCAGGTCGTTTTCCGGGCTGGTGACCACCGACCAAATGGCCCAAAGGGCCGCTGCGCCCAGCAGGCCGCTTGCCAGCAGCAGCACGTGCATCCGCTTGTTGGGCAGGTGGCGGACAACGCCCAGGCAGAGAATGGCCCCGATCCCGGACGGGATGTAGACGAAGGCCATCATGAACGGCGGCAGCATGGCGAAATAGTACCAAGGCGCGCCGGCCACGATCCCGTAGGCGATCAACATCGGGCTGCCCAGCAGCAGGAACCCCCAACTGCTCAGGAGGATGGCCTCCTGGAACTTGTGCAGGAACACCCGCTCGACGCGCGCGGGGATCGTCAACAGGAAGGCAATCTCCCGCGATCTAAACAGCGATCCGTAGAGGATAATGGCCGAAGAAAAGACCAGCATCACCATCAGCGCGGCAAAGAACATCCCGAATACGGCGCGCACCATTTGATCGTGCGTCTCGGCGTGGACAATTCCCGACTTCAAGAACCGGAACCCGTCGGCGAACAGCCAGAACAGCCCCAGCCACAACACCAGGCTCAGGGCCAGGATCAGCGTCAAGCGGAATCGGGCCTGGGAGAACGCCTGGCGCAAGAGGGTGGTTGCCAGCCGGTAGCGCATCCGCCAGAACGCCCGGGCCTCGTTCTCCGGCGACAGAAAGTCTCCCGCCGGCGCAGCGACGGGCCACATCGTGAGGCTTTCGGCCGGCAGGCTGGAGGGAGGCTGAGGGGTCT
>CAZUAM010000879.1:0-2265 GCA_964618095.1 uncultured Planctomycetaceae bacterium
CCCACGATCACTCCCGAGCGGGTCAGCCGCGGGTCCTCCAGCTCTAGTCGCTGGGCCAGCCCGAAGTCGGTCAAGATCGGCTCGCCTTCTTCCGTGATCATGATGTTCGAGGGCTTGATATCGCGATGGACGATGCCGCTGGCGTGGGCCTTCTCGACGGCCAGGGCGACCTTGCGGACGATCTCGGCGGCCTCGCGCTCGGAGAACCGCTCCCGCTGCTTCAACAGCTTGGAAAGTGATTTGCCCTTAATCCGGGCCATCGACAGATAGGGGATCTCGCCGGTCTCTCCCACGTCATATACCGGGCAGAGATTGGGATGATCCAGTGTGGCCGCCGCCCGGGCTTCACGATAGAATCGCTCCAGCCGGCGGGGCTCGTCGCTGCGCCGGAAGTGGGGAATCTTCAGCGCGACTTCGCGGTCGAGCAGCGTGTCGCGGGCCAGGTATACGGTTCCCATACCGCCGCAGCCGAGCTCTTCCAAGATCTCGTACCTCCCCAATTCCCGGGGGATCGGCCTCAGAGTCTCCGCATCTCGTCGATCGGAGGGCGATGGGGCGTAACCGATGCCCTGGACCCGCTCGACTGCCTGGCGGTACTCCGGCTCGTCGAGGAACTGGTCGGCGGAAGTGGGGCGGCGCAGTCCGCCGAGCAGTGAATCGCCGCTGTCCCCGATGGTAGACAGCGCGGAGGCGCAGCGCGTGCAGCCTTCCAAATGGCCGGCGATGGTCTCCAGCGCCTGCTCGGTGACATTGCCGAGGCTGAAGGCCGCGAGCTGTTCGTGAGACGGGCAGCCGGTTCTCTCGGTGGCAGGCACGGTCGGCCTCCCATTGTGGGCCGTTAGTCGAGCAGGTCTCCCAGCTCTTGGCGGAGGCGGTGCAGGACTCGCGATTTGGCAATGTACACTGCGTTGACGCTCATGCCCAACTCGTCCGCCACATCGGCCGGGGCGCGGTCGTCTACCGCCACGCCCCAAAATGCCTTCCAGGTCCGCTCTTCGAACTCCTCTTGAACGAGCTTCAAGGCACGCTGGTACAAGCTCCCCGGTGTCACGGGATCGGGTGATTCGCCCGGTATGGCAAGCTCTTCTGCCGGGAGATTGGTGAGTCTCTCGAGTGCGTCGCTCCCGCCGCGGGCCGGGGGCCGTTTCTGTCGGCCGTCCCAGAAGTCGGCGAGCTTGTTTCTGGTGATATTCCACAGCCACCCCCGGAACGTATCCCCCGGCCGATCGCGGCGGAAGCTGCCGAAATCGGTGGCCACTGCGCGAAACACATCCTGGAAGACGTCGCTGGCATCCGCCGGCTGTAGGCCGTTCTGGCGGCACCGCTGGTAAACCAGCGGGCCGAACAGGTAAATCAGGCGGCGCCACGCCTCGGGGCTCTTCAACTTGAGCCGCTCGAGCAGGCTGGAGCTTACCGAACTGGGCTGCTCGCCGCCGGACCCTCCGTTAGGTACATCTGGCGAGTCTTTCACGATCGGGCGACTTTCCTGCGTTGCGTTGACGTAAGCTGTTCTATTTCAGATGGTTGCAAAAACGCGTTTCTTCCCGCGGTCCGCAATCGAGCGTGCAAAACGGAGAAGCGATCCTCGATGCTGCTTTGGATGCTGCTTCAGGCTCATTAACGCTGACTGGGGCACCCAAGCAGCTTATGATAACGGCAACGGCCCGTCAAGCAGCGCGGGTCCTGCCCGGCCGATGGAGGGAGCGAGCCGAGGTAGGCGGCCGGGTGGTGGCCTTGTTGCCGACCGACGAATCAACCACGCTGGCTGCCGGGGGGCTGACCACCACCGAGCCATCGGCAGAGACCGCAGAAGCGTGACTGCCTTTTCCCCGGCCGACCCTATTCGTTTCGGACGTCCATTGGAATGCCTCCCGAAGGTTTCCAGAGGCGTCCATATTCCATCCGACTACCACTGAGTTCCTCCTCCATAACAAACAGTCTTCCCATTCATGAGCGAGAGGAAGAGCTTGTTGTCGGCTGCGATCATTCCGTCGAACACCGGCGGAGCTTCAAGATCGACGCAATCCAGGCGGCTGCCGTCTCTGGTGGACACTGCCCACAGCGAGCCGCCGCTGCGGCCTCGGAAGGCCTCGGTCTGTTGGGCCGCTCTTCGCTTGAGTTTGGCGTCATCCGGGCTGTGCCAAAGGTCCACTTCGTCGATCACGTCGGGCGGGCCGGCAAGGAAGAGAACGTCTTTGGTCAGCACCATGGCACGGACCTGAATCGGCAGGTCGGGCTTGATCCAGTGATACCTAAGCGCCGTCA
>CAZUAM010000880.1:0-2258 GCA_964618095.1 uncultured Planctomycetaceae bacterium
TCGAACAGGAACCGGCCCCCGATGCTCATCACCCGCCGCGGCAGCTTCGTCTCGCCCAGGCACCATCGGGCAACGTCCACCTCGTGGACCCCCTGGTTGCACGACTCCCCGTCGCCCGTGTTCCAGTCGAAGCTGCAATCGTACTGGAGCCGGTTGCGATAGATGGGCACTTTCCTGGCCGGGCCGCACCAGAGATCGAAGTCGACCGTATCGGGGATCGGCAGCGGGGTCTCGCGCTTGCCGCACGACGAGCGCCCCTTGTTGGCAAAGGCCGTGACGTACTTGATCTTGCCCAGGTTCCCTTCCCGGATCCACTTGACCGCCTGGGCCACCGAACCCTGCGAGCGGCGCTGGGTGCCGCACTGCACGATGCGGTCGTACTTCCGCGCCGCAGCGACCATCTGCCGGCCCTCCCAGATGTAGTGCGACAGCGGCTTCTCCACGTAGACCTGCTTACCGGCCCGGCAGGCCCAGATCGTGCTCAGGCCGTGCCAGTAGTTCTGCGTGGCGTTGCCCACGACGTCGATGTCCTTCCGCTCGAACATCTTCCGCACGTCGACGTACTGATCGACCTGGTGGTTGTACCTCGACTCGATCATCTTGGCGGCGGCGGCGGTGCGCTCCCGATCCGGGTCGCTCAGTGCGACCACGGTCACGCCCTTTTGGCCTTCAAAGCCGGGTACGTGGGCCCCGCGGCCGCGGCCGCCCAGTCCGACCACGCCCACGCGGATCTCGTCGTTGGCCCCCAGCACGCGCGAGGAGGCGACCATCGGATAGGCGAGCGCGGCGGCGGCTGCCGAACGCTTGGCGAATTGTCTACGGGAAATGGACATCGCTGCTACTCCTGTGAACGAAGGCGAGTGATAACCTCACCACACCCGAGAAACGCCCCCGGACTGCCGTCCGGGGGGATTCGTGTGACACTGACTCAGGCACGTAGTAAACGCTGCTGCTCGTCCCCCCAGGGCCGCAGTCCGGGGGCGTTATCGCACTGTATGGTCGAACGGCGTCCCGCGTTGACCCTTACCACGCCCTGGTCACGCCGGGGATGGCGCAGGCGTAGTAGCCGTTCTCGTCGGGCTTAACCCGCGGCTCGGCGTCCCAGGCGAGGGTCTTGGGCATCAGGTCCACCTTGGAGTTGATCCCCTCCTCCCAGGTCACCACCTTGCCCGAGTACGTCGCCATGCGGCCCAGGATGGCCGTCATCGTGCTCTGGACCGTCTCGTCGCACTCGTTGTAGGGCTTGCCGGCCAGCAGGGCGGCGAACAGGTGGTCGTGCTCGAGCTGGTGCCCGTCGGCCGTGCGACGCCAGCGCATCGGCGGCTTGCCGTCGACGTGCAGCTCACTGGTGCCGTGCCCCTGGATTGCGGCGAACCCCTTGGTCCCGTGGGCGTGTTCCGAGAAGCTGTCCCAGCAGCCGGGGATATGGCGGCAGTAGCTGAACAGCTTCACCCCGTCGGCGTAAGTAAACTCCACCGAGTGATGGTCGAAAATCTCGCCGTGGTCCTTGCCTTTGCGAACCTGCCGGCCGCCCATGCCGTTGGCCTCGACCGGGTGGCCGCCATGGATCCAGTTGCAGACGTCGATGTCGTGCACGTGCTGTTCGACGATGTGGTCGCCGCAGATCCAGGTGAAGTAGTACCAGTTACGGACCTGGTACTGCATTTCGGTCTGGTCCGGTTGGCGCCCGCGAACCCATACCCCGGCCGAGTTGAAATACGCCCGCATGTACTTCAGGTTGCCGATCGCCCCGTCGTGGATCCGTTTGACCACTTCACGGTGCTTGTCTTCGTGGCGGAGGTGATGTCCCACGGCCACCAGCAGCCCCTTCTTCTTGGCCTCCCGGTTGGTGACCATGATCCGGCGCACCCCCGGCGCGTCGGTGGCCAGCGGCTTCTCCATGAACACGTGCCGGCCGGCCTTGACGGCGGCCTCGAACTGCACCGGCCGAAAACCCGGCGGCGTGCACAAGAGCACCATGTCCACGTCGCAGGTGATCGCCTTCTCGTGGCAGTCCAGGCCGGTGAACTTCCGCCCTTCGGGCACGTCGACCTTGTCTTTGCAGGCCGCTTCCACGCTCCGCAGGCAGTTATCGACCCGGTCGCGGAAGGCGTCGGCCGCGGCCACCAGCCTGACGTTGGGGTGGGCCTTGTTGTTGAGCGCCTCTCTGGCGGCCCCGGTGCCGCGGCCTCCGCAACCGATCAAAGCGATCTTGATTACGTCGCTGCCGGCGGCATGGGCACTTCGGGCAACGCTCA
>CAZUAM010000881.1:0-2256 GCA_964618095.1 uncultured Planctomycetaceae bacterium
TTATGAGATTCCGACATCATAACTGCACATGACATCGGCACTTCCGGCTAATTCAACGGTATTGAGTTTAGCCCCGCGCGGCCACGCGGGCAATCACGCCGCGTGGACGCGGCGGCTTAGCCATTCTTGCCATGCGTCGCGCAACGCCGTTGAGCTGCCACCAGGGAGAGAACTTCATTGCGTCTGAAGCTGATCGCCTGTGAGATTCTTTACCGCGAATTCTGTGCGGCGGTTGCCCGATCGGCCAACCGGGTCGACGTGGAGTTTCTGCCCAAGGGCCTGCACGACATCGGCCAGGAGGGCATGTCCCGCCGACTGAAAGAGACTGTTGGGCAGGTCGACCAGTCGCAGTACGACGCCATCTTGCTGGGCTACGCCCTGTGCAGTAACGGCCTGGTCGGCCTGGCCGCCCGAGAGATTCCCCTGGTCGTCCCCAGAGCACACGATTGCATTACCCTCTTCCTCGGCGACAAGCAGCGATACCTCGAATACTTTCACGGCCACCCGGGCGTCTATTTCAAGACCAGCGGCTGGATCGAGCGCGGGGACGGACTGGCCCAACTCAAGGGGGAGTCGATTGATCGGATCAGCGGCATGAATTGGACGTACGAAGAGCTGACGGCCAGGTACGGTGAAGAGAACGCGCAGTTTCTGTACGAGCAGTTGGGCGACGTGACGCGCAACTACACGGGGCTGACGTTCATCGAGATGGGGGTCGAGCCTGACGACCGCTTCGAACAACAAACCCGCCGGGAAGCGGCCCAGCGGGGATGGAAGTTCGAGAAGCTCGCCGGCGAGATGAGGCTGATCCAAGACCTGGTCGACGGCCGCTGGGAGGAGGACCGTTTCCTGGTGGTCCCGCCCGGTTGCCGCGTGGCCGCCAGCTTCGACGAGCAGATCGTCAAGACGCAGCCCGATGACTGAGTGTCAACTAAATCCTGCCATCTTCCGAAGTCAGGCAGCAAGAGACTACTGCTAAGCCGCAAGCGGCTGTATAATCGACGCACGAGACGTCGATTTTCGTCACCGATAATGGAAGAGAGTTGCCATGAACGGACGTGAGCGGATCCTTGCCACGTTGGCCGGCCGGCCGGTGGATTGCCTGCCGCAGATGCCGATTACCATGATGTTCGCCGGCGACCAGTTGGGCGTCGGATATGGGAAGTACGCCACCGATTACCGGACGCTGGTCGAAGCCCAGATCCTGACGGCCGAGAGATTCGATTTCGACTACGTTTCCTGCATCTCCGACCCCACGCGCGAGGCGGCCGATTGCGGCGCGGCGATCAAGTATTTCGACAACCAGCCGCCGGCGATCGACGAGAGCCGGGCCCTGCTGGCCGACAAGCAGACCCTGGCCCAACTGGAGATTCCGGATCCGCTGGGCGGCGGGCGGATGCACGATCGGGTCAAGGCCGCCGCACTTTTCCGGGAACGCGTCGGCGGCGAGAAGCTGATCGAGGGTTGGATCGAGGGCCCCTGTGCCGAGGCCGCCGATCTCCGCGGAATCAATACGTTGATGACCGACTTCTTTGACGCCCCGGCCTTCATTGGCGACCTGTTCGACTTCATCCTGGAAATGGAACTGCGTTTCGCCAAGGCCCAGATCGAGGCCGGCGTCGAGATCATGGGGATCGGAGACGCCGCGGCTTCGCTAGTCGGACCCAAAATCTACCAGGAGTTCGTCCTCCCCTACGAAAAGAAAATGGTCGATGCCCTGCACGATATGGGTACAAAAGTGCGGCTGCACATTTGCGGGAACACCAGCCGGATTCTCTCGGGCATCGGCTCCTTGGGGTGCGAGATCGTTGACGTCGATTACATGGTTCCCCTCTCACAGGCCCGGGAAGAGATGGACCCCGAGCAGGTCCTGGCGGGCAACATCGACCCGGTGGCCGTGTTGCGCAGCGGGACGCCGGAGTCGATCACCGCGGCCGTAGCCGAGTGTCACCGCCAGGCCGGAGCGCGATACGTGGTTGCCGCCGGCTGCGAGGTTCCCCGCGATACGCCGCCGCAGAACCTTCTGGCTCTGCGGGACTACGCCCGGTCGCACCAGCCGTAGCCGGCTGCTCGCCCACACGCCACAAGAGAGTGCTTCGTCAAACCTGGATTGACGGATGCCACGGTTGGCTTGCCCAACCGTGCTGCCGGCACTGCTGGGCCAGCCAGCAGTGCCACCCAGCCGGTGGTGGCGGGCAGGACACTTAGCCCGGATTATTCATAAACCGAGGATTGCTGGGGCATGAGCGGCGGGGA
>CAZUAM010000882.1:0-2255 GCA_964618095.1 uncultured Planctomycetaceae bacterium
GACCGCGTCGCGCAAATCGGCTTCCAGTTCAAACCCTCCCAACTCGTCGAGCAGTTGTTCGTCGAGTTCGGGCAGTTCCAGCTTCTTCACCTCCAGGATCTGGAACTCTGCCACGATTCGCTGGCCCCGTAACGCCTCGTTCGGCGCGTCCTCCGTCAATTCGGCCTCGCCCACGCGAGTCTCTCCCGCCGAAGCCCCGCTGATCAACTCGTCGAACTTTTCGATCCTGCCGTCGCGGAAGCTCAACACGGGCCGAATACGGATCACCTCCTCGCTGGCCGTGGCAAGTACCTCGCCCTCGTGCTTGAAAGTCAGGTTCGCCGTAACGTAATCGCCCGCTGCTGCCGCTCCCTCGTAGGGTACCAGCCGGCCGCGATCGGCCAACACGCTCTCTAACGCCCGGTCCACGTCGGCATCGCTAAACTCCCGAACCGGCCTCTCGATCAAAAGACCCTTCCATCGGGGAAGCTCGAACTCCGGACGAACCTCCAGGTCGAACTCGAAAGCCAGCGGCCCGTCGTCGGGCATCTCCACCGCGTCCAGGTCAATCTCCGGTTCGCTGATGGCTGAAAGTTCCTCCTCCTCGCTGATCTGCGAAAGACTGTCCATCAACAATGCGGTCTTCACCTTATCCGTCACGTCTTTGCGAAACCGCTTCTCGATCAGCCTCCGCGGCACGTGGCCCGGACGAAAACCGGGAACCTGCGCCGAAGGCATCAATTCGCTAAACTCGTTGTCGTAATAACGCTCGATATCGTCCCGGGGAACCGTCACACTTACGTGACGTTCACACGTGCTGCGGCTGTCAATGCTTACCTCCAGTTGAAGCCTCTCTGCTGGTTGCTCCTCAACTGCCTCCGATTCGCCTGCGCCTTCGTCGGCGTCCGTCTCCCGGAGAGCTTCCAGAGCGTCGTCGGAATCCGCGTGCTCGGGGTCGGCCATGGTCTTTGCCGTCCAGTCAAGATCTACTAACGGAGAAAGAGCGGGTGATGGGATTCGAACCCACGACAACGACGTTGGCAACGTCGTGCTCTGCCAACTGAGCTACACCCGCTTAAGCCGGATTGCCTCACGGGCCGGTCCCCTCTTGACAGACCCCCAGAGGATCTTCCACCAAGGTCACGGATCTCCGGCCGCGGGAAAGTCCCGGAATTATAGGGTCAGCGGGACCACTTTCAAGGGCAATTGACCCCAGTTAGTTGAGCGGATCGCCCTGCTGAGGTCAATAGCCCAACTGTAGCCGGGCCCGATATACCTCGTAGTGTGTGCCGCGATGCCCGATCGACAGGTATTGCCCCACCCATTCTCCCCATACTTTTTGTCCCTCCTAGTTACCCCGTTCTTTTTGGCGTCGCAGACCGTTGCCACTCCCCTTCTCCCTTATTATCATGGGCTGTTGCTACCTGTCACGGCTTTCCGTTGCCGCCCAACACGAAATCGCCCCCCGACCGCGAGAGCACCCGTTAGCCGGAGTCAACACCCCCATGGAGTTGAAACTCATCGTCGTCAGCGGCAAGGCCAACAAGGGCGCCGTGACCCTGAAACCGCCCATCGTCATCGGTCGAAGCCGGCAGGCCGAGCTGACCGTGGCCCATCCGATGATCAGCCGCCGGCACTGTGAGATCTTCGAGACGGATGGCCTGATGATGATTCGCGACCTCGGATCGCTCAACGGAACCGTGGTCGAAGGTCAGCGGATTAAAGAGTCCCCTCTCTGTCCGGGAAACGAGTTTAGCCTCGGCCCGCTGACCTTCCGAGCCGAGTACGACTACCAGGGCGATCTCGATTCGCTGCCGGCCCCGAAAATCGCCGACGAAGTCCCGCCCCAGCCACAAGTCCAGTCCGACCAGGAACCCCCGGCCGCCCAAACCGTGGACGAAACGCCCCACTTCCCCCAGGTAGACGCGTCGGCCGGCGGGCAACTTCCCAACTTCGATGCCTGGGACCAGGCGGCCACCGGAGCCGTGGGCGAGCCGGACCAGGAAGAGGCCGTGGTCGAAATCGAGGAGCTAATGGAAGTCGAGGACGAGGAAGAAGAGGAGCCCGAGCCGACGCCGCCCCCGCCCCCGCGACCTTAGCAGCAGACCACCGAGGCTGCGCCCAAGCCTCCAGTAGCCGCTGGCGACGACGATCTCGACGATTTCCTCAAGGGGTTGTCGTAGCTACACGTTCTTTGCGACGGCTTCAGTCAATACGGTTGAATTAAGGCTCATCCGAGTAAAGCGTACTTCGTCTTGTGAATGCCGAGGATCTTG
>CAZUAM010000883.1:0-2254 GCA_964618095.1 uncultured Planctomycetaceae bacterium
TGCCCCAGCTACACGCCGAAATCAGCCCCGTGCAGTCGCGTGAGAGAAAATAGCTCCTCAAATCCGGGTGGAACCGTCGTCCACGACCACCACTTCAATGGATCCGACCCCGTCGATCGACGACGGAATACGACCGATCACATCGGCGATCGTCGCCTCTTCGTTCAGCGCCGGCATGATCACCAGAAGCCGCGGTGCAGCGAGTGCAGGCCTTGAGCCGTCGGTTGAAACCATCTCCATTCGCGGATCAACAGGCATCGAAAACATCTCCTACGCTGCTCGTCGGGCAGTGGTCAGCCCCGGTCACTCCGCGCTTCTACGTGCGAACGCCTGAGATCGGTGCCACTCGCTTGTTCCCCTTGCCGCCCTGCCCCGCTTTGGAGGCATCGGTGATGAGACTCCTCGTAACCCTTGGCGTGTGTTTCGAGGCCGAGGCGCTCAAGCAGAATCGACTGGAACCGCTGGCCGATATTCGGGCCGCCGTATTCCTTTGTGACCCGCGACCTTGCCGCTTGGGCCAGACGTACGGCCAGACGTCTGTCGCACAAAAGCCTTTCGACGGCATCTGCCAGGGCCTCAGGGTTGCCCGGTGGCACCAAGAGCCCGTGAATCTCGTGGTCAATCACCTCCTCGGCTCCGCCGACTTGCGTCGCCACGATCGGTCGCGCGGCGGCCATGTATTCCAGCAGCACGCAGGACATGCCTTCCGAATGGGAGCAGAGTACGGCAACGTCGAGTTCCTCCAGAAAGGCCGGCAAGTCGGCGACCCGGCCGCAAAGCTCGACCCGGCCGGTAAGCCCGAGCGCGGCAATCTGTTGCTCCAACTCAGGCCGCATATCACCTTTGCCGACCATTCGAAACACGACGTCGTCGTGGCGTCGGACGATTCTCGCCGCTGCCTCGATGAACAGCTCCGGCGCCTTGACCGGACGCAGATTGGCAACGATTCCCACGACCCGTCTCGATCTGGACGAATGCTCGATGGGACTCGGAATGGACTGGAGGGACCGAAGATCGATGTCGTTTTTCAAGATCACAACCGATTCCGGACGAGGCTTTTCTATCTTGAGCGCCGCCCTTCGGCAGGCCTCAGAGTTGACGATCGTCAGATCGACCAAATGACTGTAGCAACGAGCGATCCAACGCTCGCGGGGCGTCATCCAGTACCCCAGGTCCCGGCGGGTTCGAATCAGGCGAGGCACTCGCGCGAGCCAGCCGACGGGCACACCGAACTGAGTGCTGGCGGGAAGGTCCACGCACAACACGTCAATTCCGTTGCGCCGCAGAAAGCGTGCGAACCTGAGGGCGTGCCAGATCGCCGCCGGATGACGCAGACTCGTGGTGAGTCCGATCCAGTGGATCTGGCAGTCCGCCGGCGCAAGCGCCGCCGCACGCTCGGTGTACGGATTCAGGATGGCCAAGTAGGGTGTGGTTTTCGATCGATCGAGCTGACTGATGAGCCTCACCAGTTGGGTTTCCACGCCGGCGGTGGCTAGCGTATCGATCAGGAAACAGACCCGAACCGGCCGGCGCTTGCTCTGTCCGCTTCGTCGAATCATCGGTTCTTACTTCTCCTGACCACTACGCTCAGCAGACTACGCAGTAAATCCAAAGCGAACGACCGTGGCTTTGGGAGACGTTTCATCCTGGGAGGTCTGCCCGGAATGCTCCCTCAGCTCGTCGGCCGCCGAGGCCAACAAGTCCCGAAGGCTCTGCTCCAAGGAGACCCTGGGCTCCCAGCCGGTGTCTTGCCTGAGGTTGGTGTTGTCGCCGTAGACGTCAGGCACACCAAGTGGATGTCGCGCGGGCTCACTCCGCACCGGCACCTCTCGACCGCTCAACTCGATCAGTCTGCGGAGGAGGTCTCCGATGCGGTACGAGCGGCCTTGGCAGACGTTGTAGATCCGCCCGGCGCGGCCTCGCTCGGCCAACGCCACGTAGGCTTCCACCGCGTCGCGGACATCTAGGAAATCACGGCGACCCTCGAGCGCCCCGCAATGGACCGCGTCGGCGTGGCCGAGGGCAACCGCTGCGATCTGCCGGGCGAAACTGCCGAGCGAGAGGTCCGAACTCAGTCCCGGCCCCACCAGATTGAACGGCCTTGCGACGGTGATCTGAAGCGGACCGCCCGCCGGCTCCGCCAGGGCTAACTGAGTAACCTCCCACTTGCTCCGCCCGTAGGGCGTCTCGGGGGAGCATGGCACGTCGTCCGGCACGGGCAAGCGTTCCGCTCCCGCCGAACCGATCTCCGCCG
>CAZUAM010000884.1:0-2248 GCA_964618095.1 uncultured Planctomycetaceae bacterium
TCTGCTGGGAGCGGTGGAGCAGCTCGAGGAGGCCTTGGAGGGTCGATTCGGGCTGGTAGGGGTGCAGGTCGGCGATGCCCGGCAGGCCGGCCAGCCGTTCGTTCCGCTTGGGGTTGTACTTCATTGTACAGGAGCCCAGCGGATAGAAGTGCGCGTCGACCGACATATTTTGGGTCGAGAGATTGACGAAATGGCGGACGACATCGGGCTCGGCCAGTTCGGGCAGTGGGGGCGGCTGGGGGGCCAATGCGTCCGGTGGCAGTAATTGCTCAACCGGCCGGAGGGGGACGTCGCAGTCGGGCAACTGTGCCGCCCGACAGCCCGGTTTGGATAGCTCGAACAACAACTGAGTGGCTGGGGTGTTTGGCATGACTGTGATTGAGTATGTCGATCCGGCATTGTACAGCCGCGACGATCGGTCGCGGCACTGCCGCCGCCAATGGCGGCGGCTTTACATGCAATGGGTTGCCAACCGATCGATCTCGGCCTTGGTCCGCTTTTCGGTCACCGCCACCAGCAGGCAGTCGGCAAGCTCCGGATACCACCGGCCCAGGGGTACGCCGGCAAAGATGCCTTCGGCACGTGCGGCTTCCAGGAGTTGTTCCACGGGCCGGTCACTTACGCGGAGTACGAATTCCTTGAACGCAGGTCGGTCGAACGCCAGCGAGAGCGATGAGCCCGCCGTCAGCCGCCGGGCCGCATAACGTGCCTTTTGCAGGCACAGCTCAGCCACTTCTCGCATCCCGGCCGGTCCCATCGCCGCCAGGTAGACCGCCGTGCGAAGGGCGATCAGTCCCTGGTTCGTGCAGATGTTGCTGGTGGCCTTTTCGCGGCGGATGTGTTGTTCGCGGGTTTGCAGCGTGAGCACCCAGCAGCGCTTTCCGCGGCGGTCGACGGTCTGGCCGACGAGCCGGCCGGGCATGCGACGGACGAACTCTTCGCGGCAGGCCATTACGCCTAAGTACGGCCCGCCGAAGGCCATGGGGTTGCCCAGCGGTTGTCCTTCGGCCACGACGCAGTCGGCTCCGTAATCTCCCGGCCGCTTCAAGAGCCCCAGGCTGATTGGATCGGCGGCCACGATCAGCAGGGCCCCGGCCTTGTGGGCAATTGCGGCGGCCGCTTCGACTCCTTCGAGGCAGCCGAAGAAGTTGGGGTGCTGGATCAAGATGCAGGCCGTCTGGTCGTTGACGGCCGCTTCGAGCTGTTCCGGCGAGACGGTTCCTTCCGGCGTGGCGACGGTAATCAGTTCGGTATCGAGGTTGGCCAGATAGGTGGCCAGGATCTGGCGGTATTCGGGATGGAGGCTTTCGGCGACGATCACTCGGCCGCTGCGCCGGGTGGCGTCGAGGGCCATCAAGACCGCCTCGGCGGCGGCGCTCCCGCCGTCGTAGAGGCTGGAGTTGGAGACGTCCATCCCGGTCAGTTGCGTGATCAGCGTCTGGTATTCGAAGAGGGCCTGGAGATTGCCTTGGCTGGCCTCGGGCTGGTAGGGGGTGTAGGAGGTATAGAATTCGCTTCGGGCGGCGACGAAATCTACCACGGCCGGAATGAAGTGGTCGTAGCTGCCGCCGCCCAGGAAGCAGAGCGCCTGGCCGGCCGCCGTGTTGCGCCCGGCCAGTTCAGAGACGTGGGCCGTGAGTTCCATTTCGCCCATCGCCGCCGGCAGGTCCAGCGGGCGATCCAGCCGCAACTCGGCCGGGACCATGGCAAAGAGTTCATCCAGCGAGGCGACGCCGACGGCCTCCAGCATGGCTTGTTGATCATCGATGGTGTTGGGGATGTAGGGCATGCGGCGGTGTGCCTAATGAGGAGTGACGTCCGTTCCTACTCAGACGGCGTTGGTTGACTGCTGGCTCGACGTGCCAGCGGAAAACTGCCCCCGTGCGCGGCGCCTACTTGCGCGTGGCGACCTTGGCGAAGGCGGGCGAGTTGGCTTCGATTTTCCTCATCGCTTCCCGGTCGTATACCTTCTCTTGACAAGCCGGGCACTCATGGAATTCGAGGTTCTCGACCGTATAGGTGTGCCCCTTGTACTGCCCGGTCCATTTTTGCCGCACCCTGTTGATTTTTCGGCTGCCACAGGATGGACAAACGCTAATTGCTTTCTTCTCATCCGTCATTGGTCATTTCTTCCTCACACTGCTTCTGGTACGCCGCATGGTCGAGCAGGTCGGCCAGGCCGGACTCGTCGCTGATCTTGATCTTGACGAACCAGCCGGCCTGGTAGGGGTCGTCGGCGAGGGTCTCA
>CAZUAM010000885.1:0-2245 GCA_964618095.1 uncultured Planctomycetaceae bacterium
GAAGAAGCACAAGATTGCAGTCGCGTTGGTTTGTGTGGTTTTCTTCACGGGCGCTCGGCGAGCGATTGCTGCCTCGGACGAGGAGCAAATAGCTTCAATCCCCGTTGAGTGGTACCTACCCGAGGGTTATTTCCCCGAGTGGTATGAGGCCGGGGACCTTATCTATGCGCCGTGGCTGTGTAGGCCAATCCCACGTTATTGGCTCACGGACGAAGGAAGGGCTCAGCTTGGCCGTGGCCCTGTGCCAAACGAGCCGGGCGGTTATTTCCCCGAGTGGTATGAAGCCGGGGACCTTATCCCCGCGCCCGTTTCGCCGAACGACCCCGGCGTGGGCGTTCCCGTACGCCCTTTGCCCATTGGGCCTGGGCACCCACCGCTGTACGAGGGTTGGGAACCCTGGCACAAAGTCCAGCTTCCTCCGTCGAATGTCCCCCAGCCTCCGGCCAACCACGCGGGCTTCGACCGCTGGCCGTCGCCCCCTTTTCCTCCCGGATTCGTTGGGCGCCCTGGTGAGCCTTTGCCGCACCCACCGCTGTACGAGGGTTGGGAACCCTGGCACAAAGTCCAGCTTCCTCCGTCGAATGTCCCCCAGCCTCCGGCCAACCACGCGGGCTTCGACCGCTGGCCGTCGCCCCCTTTTCCTCCCGGATTCGTTGGGCGCCCTGGTGAGCCTTTGCCGCACCCACCGCTGTACGAGGGTTGGGAACCCTGGCACAAAGTCCAGCTTCCTCCGTCGAACGACGCGCCCACGGGCGTTCCCGAGCCGGGCAGCTTGGTGCTGTTGATCAGCGGCGCGCTGTGCCTGTTCGCCTGGGCGTGGCGAAGACGGCACCGGCGGTGAGCGGCGCGGGCGGCATCGCGTAGGACTGCGCCTGCCAGTGGGCGACGACTGAGGCAACTCGCAGCAGACAATATTCATTCCGGGAAGGCGAAAGAGACGACCGCAGAGGGCGCGGAGGTACGCAGAGGAAAAAAGAAGGGCAAGGAAGTAAGAAGCAACCAACCAGTTCAAATGCGCTTTCTTGTAAACCATCCGGTCCCGTTTACAGGAGGCAGACGAAATGGCGAAGCACAAGATTGCAGTCGCGGTGGTTATGTATTGCAGGGCCGTTTTACCGGTGCGGTTGCTGGTGCGGATGACCGCGGTTGTCGGTTTGTCCCTGATTTGGTCGAACCCGGTTCCTCGCGCGGCCTGTGCGCAAGGGCCGCCGGAAGACGTCACGGTGATGTCGGGGCCTCACAAGCCGCCTATTATCCACTGGTCGATTTTCGAGCTTCCGGAAGACGTCACGCTGATATCGGGGCGTCACAAGCCGCCTGTTATGCCCTCGTGGATTTTCAACCTCAACGCCAGCTTCACCCGCGAGGTACTCCCCAAAGGAGAACCCTGGGGGCCAGGAAAGGCCTTCGAGCTTCTCGGGCCGACTCAGGGGGAGGTAGTTGGGAGGGTCACGGGTGAAGCTGGCCTTGTGCCAGGAGGCTACACGCAGGTCTACCTGTCCGGTGTGGTGACTCCTGTTATCTTGCCGGGCGATTTTTATCCCTCATTCGTGGTCTTGCCGGTCCCCGTGGAAGGTCCGATCAGCATCTACACGTTTGACCCTGACCCGGCGAATCCGCCGGCCTCGTACGATCCGGTCAACGCCGATGTCTTCCATCTCATTGTGACGGGCGAGTCTTACACGGTACTGCCTTGGATTGAGGGGTATGCGATTCATCCGAAGGCTGAACTCACGTTTCCGGACCTGGATAGCCTGTTCAACTTCGACAATGCACCGCTGGCTGACGGACTGAGATGGCGGCCGGTGATCAGCCCGAGCGGCGAGCTTGACCTGCTGGTCGTTCCCGAGCCGGGCACACTGGTGCTGTTGCTCACCGGCGGGCTGGCACTGCTGTTGATGCTCTGGCGCCGGAAGGTCACAGCAATGCTGGTCAGGATGACCGTGGTTGTCGGTTTCTTTCTGATTTCGTTGCCTCTGGTTTCTGATGGGGCCTGTGCGCAAGGCGGAACCTTCACCGCGGAGGTGCCGCCCATAGGGGAACCCTGGGGTGCAGGGAGGGTCTTCCTGATTCTCGGCTCCACTCACGGCGAGGTGTGGGGCTTCGTCACGCGCGGCAGTGGCCTCACGGCCGGTGACTACACCCAGATCTACATGGCCGGGTTTCCGGAGGATCCCGTGGTCTCCGTGGAAGGTCCGATCAGCATCTACACGTTTGACCCCCACCCGGCGAATCCGCCAGCCTC
>CAZUAM010000886.1:0-2200 GCA_964618095.1 uncultured Planctomycetaceae bacterium
TCGGAAGGTGCCGATTCTGGTGACCTCCGAGCCGGTCGGACCGCTGGTGTTCGGTGTCTTTTATCCTCGGGTCGTGATTCCCGAGGGCGTGGTGTCGGGAAAGTCGGTGGAGGAGCTGGAGCCGTTTGTGGCGCACGAGTTGATTCACGTGCGGCGCCGCGATCCTCTTTTCGGCCTGTTGCAGGTATTGGCCCAGTGTCTCTGGTGGTTCCATCCACTGGTATGGTGGGCCAACCGGCAAGCGTACGTTGAGCGAGAGCGTTGTTGCGATCAAGAGGTTGTGGCGGGCACGCGTTGCCGGCCGGCGGCCTATGCTCGCTCGCTGCTGGAGGTGCTGGAGCAGAAATGTGCTCCGCGCGTGGTTTCGTTGTTCCCCGGCGTCCGGCCGGCGGAGGTCACCAAGAGACGATTGGAGGAAATCATGACTCACGCGAGACCCTTTGTCCGACGTTTCTCGATTTCGCGCTGGATGCTGGTGGCGCTGGCCGCAGTGCTGGTATTGCCCGGCGCCAGGCTGACCATGCGGAGTGCGTCGGAGCGTGCGGGGGCCGAGCCGGAGAGCTCAAGCACTCCTGAAGCGGCGGGAACCGGCGTTAAGAGCGATCAAGTGACAGGGGCCGTCAAGCTGCCCCCAACAAGGCTGCCCGAGAAAGCTGGGGTCACCAAGCGGGTGGTCGATGCGCAGGGCAAGCCCATCGCGGGAGCGAAAGTCAAGTTCTACAAGGATCAAACCCCCCCGGCAAAGAAGCCGTTTGCCTCCACCGTAACAGACCGGGCCGGTGAGTTCTCGTGTCCCGAGCAGGCACCGGGCGAAGTCCCTTTGAGTTTCCGTCTGGTTGTTTCCGCAGGCGGTTTTCGCACCGGCGAATGGCTCGGATTCTATGGCCTCGACGGCCGCAGAAAAGGAGCCGGTCTGCCCGACACGCTGAGACTCGACCGGCCGGTGACGATCTCCGGCAAGGTGCTGGGGGCCGACGGCAAGCCGCTGGCCGGTGTGCCGCTGGCGGTAGACTATTTCAATGAACAACTTACCGGGCACAATGCCCGCCGCATTCGGTCCGACCGGCAGGGGAGATTCAAGATCGACGATCTGCCGCCTGCCGAGATCTTCATCCGCTACGAGAAGGGGCAAGGCGAGACTCTCCAGGGGGCCGGCGACGCGCAACTGTTCATCAGCCACGTTCGGGCCAAAGACGGCCAGCAGGTCGAGAACGTGATGGTTGACCTGTCCAAGGCGAAATGTGTCCTGGAGGGCCGGCTCGTGAACTATGACGGCAGCGGGATTGCAGACGCTTCGATCAAAGCAGATTTCGCGGCGTCGGCAGCGCGACTCACTCACTATGCTTGGGCAAGAACGGATCAGCAAGGCCGGTATCGCATCGAGGGGCTGCCGCCGCACGAGTTTCTCGTCTCTGCCTGGGCCAAGAATCACTACGGAGGGCCCAGGCAGCGGGTCAAGCTGGAAATCGGAGAGACAAAGACGCTTCGCCTGCTCGGATACCTGCCCGGCCATCCGGCCCCGGAACCGAAGCCCGACGACCCCCGGTGGGGCAAGCCGGCGGGAAACTTGCGGGCGGCGATCAAGTTGCGCCCCGGCCGCGAGACATATTCCATGGGCGAAACCATCGAGTTGCGCCCCGGCCGCGAGACATATTCCATGGGCGAAACCATCGAGGTGCGACCGATTCTGCGCAACACCGGTGAGAAGACCGTGACGCTGATCCACGATTTCGCGGCCAGTGTGGAATTGCACGTCACGGACGAGGCCGGAGCGGTGCAGACGTTCAGCTACAAGAATTTCGACGGCCGCACGGTTGCCACGACTTACGCGCTCGAGCCGGGACATGAAGTGGAGATGCAGGGACGCTTCGGACTCGGATTGGTCGGCGCCGACTTCGCCGAGCACCTCATCCAGGCACCGGGCAAACCGTTGGCCTTCCCGCTGAAGACTCGTCCGGGAGCGAAATACAAGCTCACGTGCGACCTGGGGGGCGGGATGCGCACCGGCGAGACTGATCTCGTCGCGAAGGAGTAAGAATTGCCGACGGGCACTTGATCAGCGGTCCGCACTAACACCAGACGGTTTTGTAGTTGCTCGCGTTAACTTTGCGGGACGACGTGGCCCGGGAAAAAGGGGACAGGTCTGGGGTGGGCTGAGGAAAAACTCTAAGTCGGTGCAGGTTGTATTGTTGCGCGTTTG
>CAZUAM010000887.1:0-2199 GCA_964618095.1 uncultured Planctomycetaceae bacterium
GCTGGGGACCCGCGTTTCGGTGGTCGAGCTGACCGACGGGCTGCTGCCGGGCGTCGATCGTGACCTGGTCCGGCCGCTGCACAAGAGGCTCGAAGCGGACTTCGAGGCCATCTACCTCCGCAGCAAGGTCGTCTATAACACGCCGAAGAACGGTTCGGTCGAGGTCAAGTTCGAAGGCGAGGCCCCGGACGCCGTGCAGGAGTTCGACCGCGTGCTGGTCTCCATCGGACGCCACCCGAACAGCGAGGGCCTGGGACTGGAAAAGACCAAGGTCGAAATCAGCCGGCGCGGGTTCGTGGAGGTTGACAGCCGACAGCGGACCACCGATCCGCATATCCTGGCCATCGGCGACGTGGCCGGCCAGCCGATGCTCGCCCACAAGGCCAGCCACCAAGGCAAGGTGGCCGTGGAGGTGCTGGCGGGCGAGCCGGTCGTGTTCGAGCCCCGGGCCATCCCCGCCGTGGTCTTTACCGATCCGGAGATCGCCTGGGCGGGCCTGACCGAGACCGAGGCCCAGGGGCAGGGCCGCCGGGTCGAGGTTGCCCGATTCCCCTGGGTCGCCAGCGGCCGGGCCCAGGCCACCGGACGCACCGAGGGCCTGACCAAGTGGCTGATCGACCCCGAAAGCGACCGGCTCCTCGGCTGCGGCATCGTCGGGGCCGGCGCAGGCGAGCTGATCGCCGAGGCCGTGCTGGCGATCGAGCTGGGGGCGGCCGTGCGCGATCTGAGCGACTCGATCCACCCCCATCCCACGCTCAGCGAGACGCTTTCGGCGGCCGCCGAGGTCCAACTCGGCACCGCCACCGACCTCTACCGGCCGAAGCGCAAGAGACGATAGTCGCGTGTGGGCCGCTCGCCCGGTGTGCGCGGAACCGGGAATCTTCTCCAGTCTCTACATCACCCGTTGCCCCGCCGCTGCCGATTCATCCTTCATTCTTCCTTCTTCGCCGCCGCCGAACTCCACCTCGGCACCGCCACGGACCTCGACCCCCCGAAACGGAAGAGACTGTAGCTCGCGACGGCCACAAGCCTGGCCTGCATGCTTTAATCCCGGTAGGAGAGTTCGTAGCGCTCGTCGTCGGCAGCCTCGCCGGCCCGGCCCAGCGCGCCGATCTGCCAGCTGATCTTGTTGAACCGATCGACGACACGGCCGGGTAGCTCGAACGTGGTGGAGAAGTCGAGCCTCTGCCACTCGGCCATCACCGGCGCAACCAGCTTCACGACCTGGACCACCGAGTGCAACGCAACGCGATACACGGGCTCGTGGCCCGTCTCTCGAACGGCGTCCGGACAAGGCAACTCGGCGAGCACCCGGGCGACAACGGCCTCAGGGGGCACGTTGGGATTGGCGACGTCGCTGAGCTGAAGCAGGTCGCCAAGCCTGGTGAAGCCCGCCAGAACGGTGGCGACCTGCTCTTCGGTGAGCTTCTCGTTCAGCAAGAAGCGGGTGAGCGACTGCGAGGCCGCGTCGGCCGACTCCTCCACCTGGCGGATCACCGCGTTGCGTTTGAGTCGCTCAGGGATTCGGGGCCGAAAAGGTCCGGAGAAGACCCTTCGGAATAGTCCCTGACAGAAATCGATCACCTGTTCGTCGATCGAAGCCGGCATGGCGCCCCCTCCGGCCGTAGTATTCAGCCCCTAAACTACCTACCAGCATCCAAACGGTCAAGGAGCTGGAAGAAGGCCTCGATGGCTTTCCGTGGGATTGCCCGCGGGAGAGCGAGGATGCTTGTCAATGACAATTGTGGGCTGCGTATTATCCGCAACCGTTCTCCGCCGCCCCGGAGACCCCCGGGGAATTGGCGCGCCGTTTGCATCTATTGGGACGTGGCAGTCAGCTCTGGACGGGAATGATTGCCAACGGATCAGCGGGGCCGGTGCAGACAAGAGCTATCTTTGGAGCCGGCTTGGAGAAGAGGTGTTTGTGTGAGGTTTTGAGGCCTAACCGTCGGGAAAATCCCGGTTCGAGTATCCCCTCAGGAACGGAGAATTAGGCATCCCGACGGATCGGAAGCATAGACTTCCGGACACTACTGGCGAGTTGGGGATTGGCAGCCCGAGCGATCCCCGACTCGCCTGTCTTTTTTTACTGTGTCATTTTTGAACACATGTAGCAAAACAATACACTTCCGGTCGTGCCGCTGAGACCGGCTAGCCCGGATTATTCATAGGCGTGCCACGGCCGTGTCGGCCGTGCTG
>CAZUAM010000888.1:0-2196 GCA_964618095.1 uncultured Planctomycetaceae bacterium
GGAGTCTATTCCCCGCTGGCAGCGGCAATCGCCTGGGCCAAGGTAAAGGACCTCCGCAAACTGCGTGCCTCGCTGGCGCTCTCGGCGGCCGAGAACTATGCCGTGCGGGGCCAGACTCGCGAGGCCGCCAGATGGCTGGAAGAGGCCCGCTCGTCTATCGGCCGGCGGCAGATGGGCGGCGGCCGGATCGGCGCCCGGCTGGGCTTCCTCGCCGCGCTGACGCTCTTCCAGCAAAAGAAGATCGCCGACGGCGACGGCGCCCTGGCCACGGCCATGCGCTACATGCAGCACGGGTCGCATTGGTTGTTCCACATCGTGCTGGCCGACCGCCTTTACACCGGCGGGGGCGCCAGCCCGCGCACGGCGATGGACCTGTACAGCAACGTGCTCCGCGATCCGCAGCCGGCCGACTGGGCCTTCGATCCCATGGAGGCGATGGCCGTGCTGGTCACTCCGCATCCGCTGCCGATCGACCACTGGTTCGAGGTGGCCATGCAGCGGAAGGCCCATGAAAAGGCGCTGGAGATCAGCGACCGGGCACGACGGCATCGCTTCTTCAGTTCGCTGGCTTTCGGCGGGCGGCTCCAATCGTTGCGATGGATCCTGGAGGGCCCCCAGGAAATGCTCGACCAACAGTCCCAGCTCCTTCGCCGGGACCTGCTGGCCCGTTATCCGGCCTACGATGTACTTGCCCAGCAGGCCCAGAAGCTCCACGCCACCCTCGCGGCGATGCCCCTGGTGACCGAGGACTCGGAGCTGTTTCAGCGGCAGAGCCGGGAGCTGACCCAGTTGGCGGCCGTCAGCATGGAGCAGGAGGCCATTTTGCGAGAGATCGCCGTACGTCGCGAGCCGGCCGGTCTGGTCTTCCCGCCGCTGCGGAGCACTCCGGACATCCAGAAATCGCTGCCCCCGGGGCACGCCCTGTTGGTCTTCTTTGTTACCAGGGGGCAGTTGTACGGGTTCTTGTTGAACAACGAGAAGTACAGCTACTGGCAGATCGGCTCGCCGGCCGTATTGTCCAGGCATATTGTCGGCCTGTTGCGGGAGATGGGCCACTTTCAGCAGAACCACGAGTTGGCTCTGAAAGACCTGACCGATAAACAGTGGCAGAAGTCGGCCGGCCAGATCCTGCAACTGCTCCTGAGAGGCTCTCGGGCCGATTTCTCTCAGAAGTTCGACGAGTTGGTGATCGTGCCCGACGGCCCGCTCTGGTATCTGCCCTTCGAGGCCTTGCAGGTGGAGGTGGACGGGGAGTTGCGCCCGCTGATTTCCAGGTTCCGGATCCGCTACGTGCCTACCGCTTCGTTGGCCACCTCGAAGGGGCCGGCCCGCAGTCCGACCGGCAATACGGCGGTGTTCACCGGGCGGCTCTTCCCCCGCGACGAAGAGTCGGTGGCCCGGGACGCGTTCGATCAGCTCGCCCGGGTGCTCCCCGGCACCGTGGCGCTTCGGTCACCGCCGCCGGCCCCGTCGGCCGTGTATGGGACGATGTTCGATCGGTTGATCGTGCTGGATGACCTCAACCTTGCCGGTGGGGGGCCGTATGACTGGGCGCCGCTGCCGATGGATCGGGGTAAGCTGGGCGGCTCGCTGAGCGATTGGCTGGGGTTGCCTTGGGGAGGCCCCGACGAGGTGATCCTGCCCGGCTATCACACGGCCGCCGAAAACTCGTTGAAGGGCATCAACGCCGTGACGGCCGGCAACGAGGTGTTCTTGTCGGTTTGCGGGCTGATGTCCAGCGGGTCTCGGACGCTGCTGTTGAGCCGCTGGCGTACGGGCGGGCAGACCAGTTACGACCTGGTCCGCGAGTTCGCCCAGGAATTGCCCCGCACCTCGCCGGCCGACGCCTGGCAGCGAAGTGTGTTCCTGGCAGCGGGTTCGCGGCTGAACCCCGAAGGCGAGCCGCGGGTCAAAAACACCGCCACCGGGAAGCCGCCCAAGGCGAACCATCCGTTCTTCTGGGCAGGCTACATGCTGGTCGATCCCGGCACCGTGGCCCAAAAGCCCGAGCCTGAGCCGGTGGAGCCGGTGCTGAAGTTCAAAAAACCCGATCAACCGCCGCCGAAACAAGAGAATCCCGACCCGCCCGACGTCAAGGAACCGGAGCCCGTCGACCCGGACCAAGCGCCGGAAAAGAAGCCCTAGCCCGGATTATTCATAGGCGTGCCACGGCCGTGTCGGCCGTGCTGCCCTGGG
>CAZUAM010000889.1:0-2189 GCA_964618095.1 uncultured Planctomycetaceae bacterium
AACGACTCATCTGAGAAGGGCAACTGTGTCAGGTCGGCCGCCACGAACCGCGGCCGCCCGGTCTTCAGCCGGCTGCGTGCCCGGCGGAGCATCTCGTGCGACAGGTCCAGGCAGATCACGTCGGCCTGGGGATCGGCGTGCCTCAACACGTGCCTGGCGATCTGGCCGGCCCCGCTGCCGACGTCGAGGATCTTGCGCGCCCCGCGGAGATCGAACTGCCGCCTTTGGAACAGCCGTTCTCCGAGGGTGGTGTGCGGTGAGAGCATGCAGCAGGCGGCCAGCATCGCCCCCTGGGGACCGTCGTAGACGTCACGGACCTTCTCGCGGTACTCCTGGAAGCTGACCCGCTGGATCAGACGGTGCTCCAGGAGCCGGTTAAACACCTTGCGTCGCCTGTGTGGGCCGGCGAGGCGCTTCCTGCGACGGGGGAGAGGGCCTCTGGTCGTTCTGGGGATCATGGAAGACTTCCGTTTCAACAAGCCTCCTCGAAGCAGAGCGCAGGCTCACAAATACACTCGACGATTGTAGATATACCATTCCAAGAGCAAAACGGCCAGCCCCAGCAGCAACAGCCACTTCCAGATATCTCGGCGCCCCGCCTCCCAACCCGGCTGACCCTCAACTTCGACGTAGCCTATCTTGATGACCGGCTGCGGGTCGGGCCGGATGTTGCTTTCGGCGGGGTGGAAGAGGTTGACGGCGAAGAAGCGGAGCGTCTTTCCCTCGCAGCGGACCTCGTAAGGCCCCAGCTCACCCGTATCCGTAAAGTTGAACTTCCCCAGCTTGCCCCCTTTGAGATCGACGGTCTTTCCGGCCGGGGTGCGTACGCGAAGCCTGGCCTGCGGGGTGGGACCTTCCAGCACCACCGGCTTGCCCGGCTGCACACTGCCCGATCCCAGCAAATCCTTCCCTCGACCGAGGTAGTCGAACAAGTTGAGCACGAAGACCGGAAAGCTCTGCCAGATCATCCAGTCGGTGCCGATGTACCGCTCGGTCTTGCCGTCCGGACCGGTAACCTCGTCGAGGAGCACAAATCCGAACGCTGCATCCTCGAAGCCCTCCCTTGGAGCGATCACCAGCATCGGGCCCACGTCAGATTCGATAAGCACGCTACCGCCAGGGGGTGTTTCCAGCGGAGTCCCCTCGCCCACACGCACCTTGCGCAGGTCGATCCACTGCATGAGCGGATGGGGCGAGGAGACGGGTAGAAATTGCGGTGCGGTGACCTTTGGCTTCGCCGACCAGCCTTCGCGCGGCGGCAAGCTGCCGATAAACAGCGTGTTGGCCCGAGGCATCTCCTTCGGTGCACAGCGATCATAGACCACCAGGTCGTACCCGCCACCGAAAGCCTTCTCGGCATACGGTTTGCCCTTGAGAAACTTGGGCGATTCGACCACCACGTCCGCAATCTCCTCGAGCGAGTCGGTAGTCAAGGCCATCTCGAGGGGCTCGTTGCCGGGCGTGACCAGCAACACGCGGACCGGCCGCGGCGGGCTGACGACCGTCCAGGCCCTGTCGTCGACGGCCAGATGGTCTTCCGTGGCGGTCTTGAGTCTCAGTTCCAGCACGCCCGACTCGACGGTGCCCAGGTCAAATGCCACTGGCCGACCCTCGTCGGCAGCGAGCGTAAGTTCAGCGGCGTCGATCAGCTCATCTGCCCCGGTCCCGCCGCGACGGTAACGGTACAGCCCCACCTCGACGTCGACCTCTTGGCTGCCGAAGTTCTCCAGCCGGGCGAAGGCCTGGTATAGCTCGGGGTCGGCCTCGCTTCGCCGAACGTTGAAGGCCAGGATACCGACGTTGGAGGCGTCGGGCCGGCCGATGGGCACGAAGGCCCCGCCCGGTTCGTCCGGGTCGCCAATCCTGAGGTTTCCCAGCTTGAAGCCGCTGACCGGGGCAAACTTCCCGTCGCTGAAGATGTACAGGTCGACCAGCATGTCGGGTGTGAGCTGAAAGTCTTCGCCCACGTGGCCGGGGTTGGCCAGGCCGGAAGCTACCTTCAGCGCCCCCAACAGGGAGGTCGATCGCGAGCTCGGCTCGATGGCCTCAACGGCCTGGCGCAGCAGGCGGCGGTCGTCGGTGAAGTTCTGCACGACTCGGGGGGAATCGGCGAAGCTGATCACCATGGCCGCCTCGCCCGACTTCATCTGGTCGATCAGCTCGAGCACCTTCTGCTTGGCGTCTTCCAG
>CAZUAM010000890.1:0-2181 GCA_964618095.1 uncultured Planctomycetaceae bacterium
CAGACGGTGCTTCGGACGGCTTCTCAGCCGGTTCTTCAGGCGGCTTCGGAGCCGGTTCCTCGGGCGGCTTCAGAGCCGGTTCCTCGGGCGGGGCTTCCTTCGGCGCCTCTTTCGGGGCCTCCGCGGGCGCGGTCTCACCGGGCTCCTCCGCAACCGGTGCGCAAACGGCCGGTCCGCAACATGTCACTTCCACCGGGCAGCAGGGGACCCAGCAGTAAGAGACACAGCAGCGCCGAACCCGGCAGCGGCTAAAAAGACCGTCGAGAAACTTACAGGCCCAAACCGAGTCGGTCGCCACAAACAGCGCGGCGACCAGGCCCAGCAACATCACTCCAACTCGTCGTCTCATTCGAAGATCCTCCCGTTCCTCAAGGAAAGAGAAAAAACGTCAAACTCGCCACGTGCGGGCGTTGCCGGGCGAGGGGCCTTCCGCTGGGCCAAACGCTGAACACCTGCCCGTTGCGGCTTACCTTCACAGGGCTTCGCTTCTTCACCCATGCCTCTTCTGCCGACCAGTATCTTATCCAAATCTCCCGGCCCGTGCAATCGGCGCGTCAACTCAAAGTGAACAGTCTAAGCACCTACACTAATCTTCCCGACTGCCCTCCGCAACCCTTTTTCACAAGGAACTGGGACGTTTTGGGCAGGAAACCAGGTGATGCGAGGATGGAATGCCACCAAGGAGGGGTATGCTTGTGTCGACTGAAGGTATGCACTACGGTCGGCGCGCCCCGGAACCAGGATGTTCCTGTTGATTATGGGCGATCGACGAGAGCCACCGTCTGCCGTGCTGTCTGCACGCGACCCGGGCCCTGGCACTTCAGCACGTTTTCCGCCATATTGGTTGATTGGCTGCGATCGAATCGTCTGGTCCTCGCACGGGAAGAGCCCATGAAAACGCACGCCACAACCATCCTCACCGTCCGCCACAAGGGAGTCGTGGCGATGGGGGGCGACGGGCAGGTGACCATCGGCGATTCGATCATGAAGGCCGACGCGAACAAGATCCGCCGGCTGATGGACGACAAGGTGATCACCGGTTTTGCCGGTGCCAGTGCCGACGCCTTCGCGCTGCTGGAGCGATTCGAGGCCAAGTTGAAGGACTATCCGTCCAACGTTCCCCGGGCGGCAACCGAGCTGGCCAAGGAGTGGCGGACCGACCGGGTCTTGCGACGGTTGGAGGCCCTGCTGGCGGTCGTCGACGTCCGGCATACCCTCCTGGTGACCGGCAACGGCGACGTGATTCAGCCCACCGACGGCGTGTTGGGGATCGGCTCGGGCGGCAACTACGCGGTGGCCGCGGCCCGGGCATTGCTGGCCCACAGCCGGCTGGGGGCCGTGGAGATCGTTCGCGCCGCGCTGGGGATCGCCGCGGAGATCGACGTCCATACCAACGCAAACATCGTGCTGGAGGAGCTGGCGTGCGAGACTTGACACCCCGGGAAATCGTGACGGAGCTGGACCGGCACATCGTGGCACAAGACGATGCCAAGCGGGCGGTGGCGGTGGCGGTCCGCAACCGCTGGCGGAGGCAACAACTCGACGAAGAGATGCAGCAGGAGGTGGCCCCGAAGAACATCCTGATGATCGGCCCCACGGGCGTGGGCAAGACGGAGATCGCCCGCCGGCTGGCCAATTTGACCAAGGCCCCCTTCATCAAGGTCGAGGCCACCAAGTACACCGAGGTCGGCTACTACGGCCGCGACGTGGAAAGCATGGTCCGCGAGTTGGTGGAGAACGCCATCGGGCTGGTCCGCGAGCAGGAGCGCGACGGGGTGGAAGAGGAGGCCCGCCGCCGCGTGGAAGAGCGGCTGCTGGACCTCTTGGCCCCCATCCCCCCAACTCTCGACGCCTTGCCCGACGCACCCAGCTCGCCCGAACGCTACCAGCGCAGCCGGGAGAAGATCCGCGCGATGCTGGCTTCCGGCGAGATGGACCAGCGTCGGGTGGAGATTCAGTTGGAGCAGAAGGCCGTGCCGATGATGTTCACCGCGATGGGGATGGAGCAGATGGACGTCGACCTACAGGGGATGTTCGAGAAGATCCTCCCCAAGAGCACCGCGCGGCACGAAATGACCGTCACCGAGGCCCGCCAGGTGCTCTTCGAGCAGGAATGCGACGCGCTTATCAACCAGGAGAAGGTGCAGGGCAAGGCCATCGAGCTGGCCGAGAACATCGGGA
>CAZUAM010000891.1:0-2175 GCA_964618095.1 uncultured Planctomycetaceae bacterium
CCGGCCTTACCCTGGTTCCCAAGCTCCGGCCTTACCCTGGTTCCCAAGCTCCGGCTTGGGAACCCACCCTCCTCGAAGCTTTGCTTCGCTGGCACAATGACGTGCGTTCTTCTGGGAAGCAGAGCTTCCCTAACGACCGTGCCCAAGCTGGAGCTTGGGCACGAGGTGAAACGACGAGAATTGCAACCGTCCTTCAGCATTCATCATTCAGCATTCATCATTCATCATTCAGCATTCAGCATTCAGCATTCAGCATTCAGCATTCATCATTCAGCATTTAGAATTCCCCTCCCTTCGCCACCGCCGCCTGCATTTTCTTCAGCCCGGTTTGGGCGACCGTCAGGGGATCTTGCTTCCAGTACTCGCGGTTGAACAGCTCCAGCGACAGCGCACCTCGAAAACCGCTGGCGTGCAGGTCGCGGAGGATCGCGGAGATCGGGGCCACGCCGTCGCCCGGATAGACGCGGTGGGCGTCGGTGACAGTCTCCCGCGGCGGGTCGGCCGGGTAGTCGTTGATGTGGAAGACGTGCATGGCGGCGCCGTTGAGGAGCTTCAGGCCGTTGAAGCCGGAGTTGCCCTTGTACATGTGGAACGCGTCGAGCAGGAGGCAGGCGTGGGGATGATCGGCGGCGACGGCTACGAAGGCCGCCTCGGCGACGGTGCCCAGCGTCTGGGCGGAGCCCCAGATCTCCAACTGGGGCACGACGCCCATTTTCTTGCCTAGTTCGAGGACGGCCCGGTACCGCTGGGCGACCTTCCGCAGATCGACGCCCGGGGTGCGGTTGATGCCGGCCGGCGGGGCGGCGATTCGCTTTCCGCCAAGCCGGGCCACCAGGTCCATCTCCTGCCGCATGGTCTCCATCCCCTTGGCCCGTCGCCCATCGTCGTCGACCGCCCAGCTTGGGAATCCGATGGCACTTTCGACGGCCAGCCCCAGGTCGGCGGCGCGTTTGCCCAGGTCCTTCAACGACATGCCGGCCTCGACGTATCGACTGAGGCTGCGGGTCCAGGGTTCGATGCCGTCGTAGCCGGCCTTGGCGGCCAGGGCGACCTCTTCGTCCAACGGCAGCTTGTGCCCCATGATGGTCCCGGTGTTCAGGCAATAGCGGAAGGGGCGGCCGCCGGCGCCGGTTTGTGTTTCGGCCGCCGGGGCCGACCTGGCTGCAAGAGCGGCCGCGCCGGTGGCAAGGCAAGTGCCGCAGCCGGCCATCATCCGGCGCCGTGAGATTATCTCGTTCATGTTCGTGCCCTTGTCGGGTGTGGGAATTGCCCGCACGAGGTGTGGGAGCTTCCGGATTGCCACATTTTCGTCACCTGGCGGGGGTTTTGCAACCGGGTACGGCACGTGAGTTGGGATGAAGTCTCGCTCGCTGCCAAGCCGCAAGCGGCTCACTGTCGGCCTATTTCCGAAGCGGGCGCCCCAGGGCGTCGACCGGGTCGGACCAGGTGACTTTCTCCTTGGGCAACGTCTTCAGCAGGTCGGGCAAGTCGTAGGTTTTCAGCCCACCGTGGACGACGTTCTCGAACTGCGCGATGCTCAAGGCAGTATGGACGACGCTGCTCCACGATTCAAGGCAGTCATGCAGCGCGACCGAGGCGAACAACTGGGGTTCCAAGGCGGCCGCGTGCAGGGCCGGCGGCCCGGTCCGGCCGATGCTCAGCAGGTGAACGCGGTTGGGCTTCTCGCCCGCCTCATAGCCGGCCAAAAACCGGGCACACACCAGCACGTCCTCGGTGCGCATGGCCAGGTAGGACCTGCCGAGCAGGTAGGCCAGGTAGAGGTTTTTCCAGTCGCCGCCGACGTGGCGAGGGATGCCTCTCTTGCCGGGCTCCGCTGCGGCGGTCTCTCCCAGGCCGCGGAGATCGACCGCCAGGACCAGGTGTCCCTTCTCGAGGAGCTCCTTTCCGCCCAGCGCGGCGGCGAGGTGTTTGCCGTCCGCGTTCAGGTAGAGGTATGCCTCGCCGCTGCGTTTTTTCGGCACATAGGCCAGGGCCGGCAGGCAGATCCCGGGTTCCGGCTCGAGGATCAGCTTGTCGAGGCGGTAGTCTTGATGCTCGATCGTGGCCGTGGTTCTACACTTGGGTTCCGGCAAGTCGCTCAGTTTCCGGATCCCGGTGATCCGCTGGACCTCCTCCAGGGCCTTGCTCTTCTCGGTCTCTTTCCAGAACTTCTTC
>CAZUAM010000892.1:0-2166 GCA_964618095.1 uncultured Planctomycetaceae bacterium
ACAGCGCGAAAGCCTTCTCCGCCTCGGACATCCCCGGCGTTACGGCTGAGGAAACGATCTCCTCCACGCTGCGGAAGTTGTTGCGTCCGTTGGAGAGCCAGGGATTGACGACGTCGATCTGGCCCACGTTTTCCATCCGTACCGACCGGTTGGACTCCCAGGTCTGTAGCATGGCCCCTTCACGCGCAATCCCGCACCCCATCGGGGAGCGGCAACTGCGGCCATCCATCGTGCCGGACTGAATCACCGTGTACTTGTGTTGCCCCGCCGTGATCTCCTCGACGTGAGACCTCCCCACGTCGGTCGGCTGAGTATTGGCCGACCAGGGTTTCAAGGCATAGTCTGCCCCCGTGACTGCCGCGATGGTCGTCGACATGAAGAACAGCATGTTGTGCATCGCATTTGCTCCCATACGCTGTGTTTCTCGCGTGTACCAAACCACTTTCGCCGCGTCGCGAAGCGGCGGGATCAGCGGTCATTCACTCCCGGGCGGCTCGAGCAATCCCTGGTGCCGCAGCCAGTTAGCACAAGACTGCGTCCAAGTGGAGCATGGATGGTCGCTTCGGCGGACACCGAAGTCGTGGGCGGCTGTTGCATAGACGTGCAACTCCGCCGGGACGCCGGCTCGCTTCAAGGCCAGGTACGCCACCACGCTGTGTTCGGGGTTGCTGATGATATCGTCGCCACCGTGCGCCAGAAAGATCGGGGGTGTCCCCGCCGGGATCCGCAGGCCGGGAGCCAGTTCATCCTTGTCCTTGGCCTTCAGATAGCCCGAGTAGCACAGCACGGCGAAATCGGGCCGGCAGCTTACTTTGTCGGAGTCGTCGATCGGTTGATACGTCCGCTTCTGGAAACTGGTGGCGGTGGCCAGCGCGAGATGCCCCCCCGCCGAGAAGCCGATTATGCCGATCCGCTTCGGGCCTATCCCCCACTGTCCGGCTTTGCTTCTCACCAGGCTGATGGCCCGCTGGGCATCCTGGAGCGGCCGTCGGGCTGGCTCACCCTTGGCCTCATCGGGCCGGCGCGGCACCCGGTACTTGAGGATGATGCCGGTCACGCCCAGCGAATTCAGCCAGGCTGCGACCTCCTCGCCTTCCAGTTGCCAGTAAAGGTTCCAGTAGCCGCCCCCGGGACAGATCAGCATCGCGGTCCCGGTGTCCTTGTCCTTCGGCGGACGGCAGATCGTGATGGTCGGTCTACTCACGTTGGTCACCATCCTGGTCGACTCGGTGACCTCGACCTGCTTGCGCTCGAGCTTCGGCGACATCACGACCTTTTCCGCGCCGATGTTGCCGGCCTCGTCTGGGACCTTGCCTGGCCAGAGCTCGACAACCAGCGGACTGTCGGCGGCGAGCACCGGCCCGCCTGCGCATAAGCAGACAATGAGGAAAAGCCGTGATGCCAATCCCATTATGGTTCCTCCTCTGTTGCCGTCCTGAAGCATGCAACGGCTGCGTAAGAGCGGCCTGCGAGTTGCTACCGGCTTTCAGAGCCTATCCACGTTACGGAATATCACATTACCACAGCGATATCCTCTCATGAAGGGGCGTACTTCCCGTTCTGCTTCCCTGTTGCCGCAAATGATTGGGATTATGACGCATGCTGCCGGCCGTTTTGGCCCGTTCCGCGGGTCGGGCCCGATTCCGAGAAAAGGCACGGGGATTTTGACACACGCGACCCCACTTGTGTGCCCCCCGACAGAGGCATCGCGGTGGTCCCTGCTACCGCCCGGCCTTTGGCCTCGCCCCAGTCCGATTTTCGGGTGGATTCTTAGAATTCCTGAGAACTCCAAGGCTCTGACGAGTTCTTGCGACAACTCGGGTGGCAAGGCATCCGATTCGGGCTGTGGGATTCGCACCCACTGGAGATCGCCGACTTTCACTGCATGCTGGTCTTTCCGACGGTGATACTGTATGCCACTGTCTGCGGCCACGCCGCATTCGCAGTGCGTAGGTGCGTAGTCTCAGCAAAGCGACACCCAGCGGCGTGATGCTGGACGGTTCGGGAACGACTGCGGCGAGACGAAAGCCAATCCTACCCCACTCTGTTGGCCTACTAGACGTCAGCAATGCACCAGAGCCCGCTGGGGAGCTGTGTGGGCGTGTTCTTGCCCTTTCGGTGTGGAGCCGAATCGATCCTCACCCGCTCACATAACGCTGCACCCCA
>CAZUAM010000893.1:0-2163 GCA_964618095.1 uncultured Planctomycetaceae bacterium
ATCGTTCTATGTCTTGGCGGGTGGACGGTCCCTGCCTCCGCCGATGGTCCCTTGGTCTTCGACGAGAAGATCGGGCACTACAAGAATCTGCCCTACGAGGCCTTGACCGACGAGGGCCTGTCGTGGGAGCAGCGGACGCGCCTGTTCGGTGGGGAGACGGTTCACTACGGCGAACTCACAGACCAGCAACGCAAGGCGAAGGAGAAGGAACTCCAGGACCTGCTGGCCAAGATCGACATGAAACTGGTCAAACGTTGCGAGGCCGACATCCGCAAGTGGCTCGACGGGCAGGCGGAGAAAATCCCGTCCGCTTACTCGGGAAGAGACATCTACAATGTCAGGTTCGGCGCCGCCGCCTTCTTCAGGGCCTACGAGATATTTGGTGATCGCAAGTACCTCGATGCGGGATTGGCCTGCGCGGACCTGATCCTCAAAGCACAATGGCCCAAAGGCCACTGGCCTTGGGGAACCTACGGGGAAGACTTTGTCCGCATTCAGGACGGCTACAACAACTGGCCTTTCTGGATCATGCTGTACGCGCACAAGTTGACCGGGGACAAGAAGTACCTGACTCGCACGGCAAAGCTGGGCGACTGGATCTTCGCCACGCAGCTTGGCCGGGGCAAGGTTCGCGGCTGGTGCCAGCAGTACCAGGCCAACAACCAGCCGGCGCTGGCCCGCGGGTTCGAGCAACCGGTGATCGGCCCGCGTACGTGGAACCGTTTCGTGGGTCCGATGCTCACCTGGCTGTACGCCACCACCGGCAACGAGCGGTACCGCACGCTGTTCGAGGAGACCTATGCCTGGATGCGGAGTGTCGAGGGGCCGGGCCCGTTCGAGGACGGGGGGGCGCTCAGACGCGACCTGGACAAGCTGTTGAAGCACTACGAGACGGATTCCGAAGGTTTCAAGCGAGACTTGCCCAAGCTGCGCAAGCAGTATCCGTCCGGCGGCTGGGTCTACCAGTATCAAAGAGACGGCACGCCGATCTTCAGCAGCCGGACCCGTGGCGGGGCCGGTGCCAGTTTCCGCTACGACAAGCCGGAAACCTGGCCCAAGGCCCAAGACGTCGATCGAGGTAATTGGCGGCATCTGGTATTCATGTACTTGTACCCGCACAGCCGGGTGAAGGTCCAGCTCGACGATTCGGAGCGGGTGTTGAAGATTTGGCAGCCCGGCGGCGTCGAGGCCCTTCGCGATTGGTACACAGGGCCGGTGAAGTACACGCCCGAGCAGTACGCCGCCGCGCGCCTGGCGGCAGCGAAGCGCTGCACCGACGAGCAGATGACGGTCATCGTCGACAGTGGCATAGAGGGCGATATCAGACCAACCCGCGTGAAGTACCTCGAGCACGTTCGCAAGCGCTGGGCCTTGCCCGAGAATAACATTGCGCCAAAAGCCGACGGCGATGGTCGTAGCGGACTGGCGAAGCAGGCCTGGCGGTCGATCCACTGCGGCGGCGCACCGTACCGCCCGCCGATCGGTTGGGCCCAATGGCAATACGTTTGGGACGTGCGGCTGGCCCAAGGCAAGATCGACGCCGCCACGGCCGCTACCGGCGGCCGTGGCATGGAAACCTACGTCCAGTACGACCGCTGGGACGTGCAGGGCGACTGGACCACCCGGGCCGTGGAGGTGGAGGACTGGATGGGCGTCCCGCTGGGAGACTTCGAATAGTCCGTTGACGTCTGGAAAAACAAGCCGATCCGGTAGTGGGGAATTAGCTAAACATGAAAACCTACCATGTATTTGCGTGCGCCCTGCCCCTGTTCTTGCTTGCCATAGCCTGCGGAGACAATAGCAGAGCGGCTGACGGGATCAACTTGACGGCCTTTGATTCTCCGATAGTCCTCCGAGGAGACGAAAACACCGCCTACCGCGATGCCACCGCCGTCTTTCATGACGGCGTGTTCTACCTCTACGTCACCATGATTCAAACTGAGGAGGAAAACCGCATCTACTCCTATACGGCCCTGAGCCGCTCCTCGAATCTGCGCGACTGGTCGAAGCCCGTGATTCTCACACCCAAGGGACAGCGGCTCAACTACTCCAGCCCCGGCAACGTGGTCCGCTACGGTGACGAGTGGATCATTTGCCTACAGAGCTATCCCCGGCCGGACTACAAGCGTGGCGGCCAGGTCCGCTGGGCGGATCAGACTGCCC
>CAZUAM010000894.1:0-2157 GCA_964618095.1 uncultured Planctomycetaceae bacterium
GTGGGATGGACACCGCCCAGGATGACCCGGATGCCCCGCTTCTTGAGCAGGGCGGAGAGCCTGACGACCTGCTGATAGAAGGCCGTAAGGCAGGTGATTCCCACGGCGTCCGGCCGTTGGGCGAGGATTCGCTCCAGAAGGGCCTCCGTGCTGAGGTCGTCGCGGAGGGCGTCGATGATCTTGGCCTCCAGGCCGTGCATCTTGAGGTACGAGGCCAGGTACCCCAACCCCAGCGGCGGCGTGATGATATGGCTGTCGTAATTGGGCCTGACCAGGACTATCTTCATCGCAGCTCTCCGCTGCCGAACTTCCGGAAGCCTCAGATCTCATCTTCCTCGACTTCGGCGCCCCCGGGAAGCACTAACTGCCGTCGTTCAGCCGGAGGACGTGGCAGCGGGGCGTCACTGGGTTGATCCCGGCCGACCGGAGTGGTCTCGCGCCGGACGGGCGTAACGGCCTTTTTATCCTGCTGCTCCTTCTTGGCCTCGTGGTACTCCTGATCGGCGTTGACTGCCCAGATGTTGGATTTGTCTCTGCGACCTTCGAGGATATTGTCGACCGCCGCCATGGCGGTGAGCATGGAATGGTCCATGTTGTTGTAGCGGTGCATTCCGTTTCGGCCGATCAGGAACAGGTTCTCGAGCTGGTCGAGCCAGGACCGCAGCTCGTGGAAGCGGTTGTAGGTGCCGAAGTAGGCCGGATACGTCTTGGGCATCCGGATGACCGTGCCGTCGAGCACGTCGGCCGGCTCGATGATGCCGATCTTCGCCAGCTCCTCGGTGGCCAGGCCGATCAGCTCCCGGTCAGTCTTGATCCAGAGGTCGTCGTGCTGGTCGCAGAAGTATTCCATGCCGATCCAGACTTTGGACGGATCGGCGACCAGGTAGGGGCTCCAATTGTTGAAGATCTGCAACCGGCCCACCGTCACCTCCGGCTCCTGAACGTAGATCCAGTTGTCCCGGATCGGCCGGGGGCCTTGCCCGGTCCGGTCCTTTACCTTCAGCTCGTTTGCCAGAAGCCCGACGGTGATGAAGTCGCGGTAGACCAGCCCTTCGTTGATCCGGCGGAGCCGCTCGGGCGGGCTGAGGGAGAGTGATCGCACCAACTGCTTGACGGGCATCGTGGAGAAGACGTAGTCGGCCCGGAAGACGCGCGATTGGCCGGTCTGGACGTCGACGGCCTCCACGGCGCTGAGGCGATTTCCGGTGGCGTCGACGTGCCGGACTTCGAGATTGCTCAAGACCTGCCCGCCCGTGTCCTGGACCTCGCGGGCGACCTGCTCCCACAACTGGCCGGGACCGTACTTGGGGTAGAGGAAGCGTTCGATCAGGGACGTTTCGGTGTCCTTCTGTCCCAGGTCGCCCGGCGTGAACGGCCTCTTCAGCGCGTGCAGCAGCGCCTTTGCGACCGACAGCCCTTTGACCCGTTGGGCGCCCCATTCCGCACTGATTTGGGAGCAGGGTATCCCCCAAACCTTCTCGGTGTATGACTCGAAAAAGGTGCGGTACAGCTCCCGCCCGAACCGGTTGATGAAGAAATGCTCCAAGGTGGTGGCGTCGCGGATGGGACAGAGCAGGCTGCGGGCGTAGCTCGAGCCGATTCTTAGCAACCGCAGCAGACCGAGCTTGCGCAGCGTGTCGAGGTTGGGCCTGACGGGGTAGTCGAACAGCTTGCGCTGGTAATAGATCCGGGACTGCCGCGAGCGAAGCAGCATCACGTGGTCGTCCACGTCAGGGTGGGGGCCGCCGGCCGTCTGCTGATCCATTTGCCCGTGGCCCTGACGGCCGGTCACCTCTGCCCGGACATCGGCCGCCGCAAGGGGCATTCGCTCCAGCCACCAGTGCATCACCCGATCGGACTTGGAGAAGAAGCGGTGCCCGCCGATGTCAATCCGGTTGCCCTTATAGTTGACCGTGCGGGAGAGACCGCCCATGTAGGCACTCTTCTCGAGCACGATGGGCTGAACGTCGGTGCGCGTGAGCAACTCGTGGGCCGCGGTCAGGCCGGCGGGGCCGCCGCCGATCACCAGGGCAGTCTCCCGAGTCATGGTGGCTTCTCGCTTGGATGGAACTACCCCGCATTGCATAGTGTTTGCTGCTCCCGCTTGAGTCCACGGCGGGCAAGCCCCAATACCGTTGAATTAAGTGTAGTATCAAG
>CAZUAM010000895.1:0-2156 GCA_964618095.1 uncultured Planctomycetaceae bacterium
AGAAGAAGTACGACCTGTACGTCACCATCCTGCGGAAGCACCGGCGGTATTGAGCTGGTTTGCGGCGGGCCGGGGTTTAGCGGCCGCCGGCAGGGCGGCTGGCGCGTCTTGCGCAGCAAAAAGGGGAAAGACGCCGCCATCGGCATCCTTCCCCTTTGCGTTCTGAGCGTCGCCACTCGTGCTTGCCAAACGGCAACGGGCGTCACCGCTCGAACGCCCGCCAACTGAAGCCGATTGCTACGGTGTCGGCTCGGGCTCGGGTTCGGGCTCTGGTTCGGGCGCCGGCCCGTTGCCATTCCCGTTGCCGTTGTCGCCGTTGCCAGCCGCGGGCGTTTTGTCCTTCGGCTTGGTATCCTCGCCTCCGCAGCCCATGGCAAACATCCCGATGCTGAGCAGCATCAGAAACACTACAAAGTACCTCATTTAGCCACCTTTCCTAGATCTAGGGAAATGGGGGTATTTCAGCAGGACCGTCCTGCAACCTACCGAGATCTTAGATCCCCGGCCCTGGGAATTTATTCCCGGGAGGCTAGAATCAGGTGAGGAGGTGCTCGTCCCGAGCACTTCTGCCGGATGTCGGGGAATAAACTCCCCGGCGCACGCCTCTGAAAGGATAGGTGGCGTATGGCCGACGAACGAGCCAGGATCGATGTCGCCCAGTTGGTGGCTGAACACCACCCGGCGGTCTATCGGTATGCCTACCGCCTGAGTGGTTCGGTTCATGACGCCGAGGACTTGACCCAGCACGTGTTTCTCATAGCCCAACAGAAGCTGGGGCAGTTGCGCCGGGTGGAGAGCGCCCAGGGCTGGCTCTTCGCGATCTTGAGAAACTTTTTCCTCAAGGCCCGCCAGCGACAGCGCCCGGTACCCGCCGCAGACCTCCAGTTGGATGTTGAAACCGTCCCGGCAGAGATCCCGCGTGATGGCGAGATCGACCGTGAGCGGCTCCAGGAGGCCATCGACCAACTTCCGGCACCCTTTCGGGTGGTGCTGGTGATGTTCTATTTCGAGGAGTGTTCGTATCGTCAGATCGCCGAGGGGCTCGACCTGCCGATTGGCACCGTGATGAGCCGTCTGGCTCGGGCCAAGCGGCACCTGCGGTCGAGGCTATTCGAGCTGCAGCAACCCGCAACACGAAAGCGCCAACCAAGCACTGCCCGGTGAGTCAGGTAAACAGCATGGACAGCCAGCCGATCCGCGACGAGCGCATCTTGGAGGCGCTGGAGGTCTGCCGGCCGGGCAGCGACGACCTGTCCGATCCGGCGCTGGCGGACCTGGCTGATCAGTTGGGCGCAAACCCCGAGCTGAAAAGGCTTTACGATTGGCTCCAGCGGGTCGACGGGAAGCTGGCCGCCGCCTTCCGGGAGGTGCCCGTCCCCGAGGGGCTGGCGCAGCGAATCACCGACCGGCTTGGAGCAGCTCAGGCGGAGCCAGCGGCGATGGCCGATGTGGAAGAGACGGCCGAGGCCCCGGCACCGCCGCCGGTGACGGAGGTTGCCGCCCGGCCAGCACGTGTTTCCCGCCGGCGGTTGCTGGCCGCCGCCGGGGCGCTGAGCACGGGGGCCGTTGTGCTGGTGGCCGCGCTGATCTACGTCAGCACTCGGAACCCTTACGATAAAGAGACCGTGCTGAAGAAAGCCTCCGATTTCTTCAGCAACGAGTCACCTGAGCGAGGGCATTTGCTCTCCGGCATCGACCTGCCGGATGATCATCCGACCAGCCGGTATCCGGTCAGCCGGGACGTGCGACGACTGCCCGGGACGCGGTGGCGGGAGATCGACGGGTTTCTGGGCCGCAAGGGCGTGGCCTACGACCTACCCGGTCCGGGGGATACTGTCAAAGCCACGTTGTACGTGGTGAAGCTGACGGTCAGCGACCTGAAAGACACGCAGCCCCCGGTCCGTCCGCAACGGAACACCGCCAACTGCTGCACCGCGGCCTGGCAGCGCGGCAAATTGCTTTACGTGCTGGTCGTCCGGGGTGGCAGGCGAGCCTACGAAGAGTGCCTTGCCCAAGACGGTACGGTGGCGTAACCCCTTGCGGCGCGATCTTTCCGCACGTATCCCCACCTATCCAGTTCCTCTATTTCCCGTGCCACCCTTGCTAACCCGGATTATTCAAGAATTCGGGAATTCTTGAGCCTCCAAGGGTATCTA
>CAZUAM010000896.1:0-2153 GCA_964618095.1 uncultured Planctomycetaceae bacterium
ACGACGGCATGAGCTTCGACGACGCCCTGCGCGACGTGGCTCAGCACACGGTCTTCACCACCCATACGCCGGTCCCCGCCGGCCACGACCGCTTCGACGGAGCGCTGATCGAGGAGCACCTGGGGCCGCTCCGCGATGAGCTGGGCATCTCGGCCGAGCAACTGATGGGGCTGGGACGCGTGGAGCCGCAGAACGAACACGAGACCTTTTGCATGACCGTGCTGGGTCTGAAGCTCTCGCGGCGGGCCAACGCCGTGAGCAACCTCCACGGCCACGTCACGCGACGAATGTGGGCCCATCTCTGGCCCTGGCGCGTCGAGGAAGAGATCCCCATCGGCCACATCACCAACGGGGTGCACGTCCAAAGCTGGCTGGCATGGCAGATGCAACAGCTCTATGACCGCCACTTCCCCGCCGGCTGGATGCAGAAGCTTGGCGAGCCCGAGGTCTGGCAGGGGATCCACGACGTGGATCCCGGCGAGCTGTGGGAGACACACTACACGATGAAGAACCTCCTGCTGGCGTTCGTACGCCGGCGCGTCAGTCGCCAGTGCCGTCGCCGGGGCGAGAGCGACGAGGCCGTCGAGGAGGCTCGAAACATCCTCGATCCCAATGTCCTGACTCTCGGATTCGGCCGGCGTTTCGCCACCTACAAGCGGGCCGATCTGGTCCTGACCGACCTGGATCGGCTGGCGGCCATGGCGGGTGACCCGGATCGGCCGCTCCAGATCATCTTCGCCGGCAAGGCACATCCGGCCGACGAACCCGGCAAACAGTTGATCCAAAAGATCGCCAACCTGCGGCACGAACCCCGTTTCGCCGGGCGGATCGCCTTCGTCGAGGACTACGAGATTAACGTCTGCCGCCACCTGATCCAGGGCGTCGACGTCTGGTTGAACAACCCCCGCCGGCCCTTGGAAGCCTCTGGAACCAGCGGGCAAAAGGCCGTGCTCAACGGGGCCCTGAACCTCTCGGTCCTCGACGGATGGTGGGGAGAGGCCTACGACGGCTCCAACGGGTTCGCCATCGGCCGGGGGACCCAGCACGTCGACGAAAAAATCACCGACGCCCGCGACACCGCCGACCTGTACCAGGTCCTGGAGGAAGAGGTCATCCCGCTCTACTACGACCGCGACATCGACGGACTGCCGCGACATTGGATCCAGCGGATGATGAACTCCATCAGCTCGCTGGCCTGGCGATTCAGTGCCCATCGCATGGTGGCCGACTACGTCCGCTGGTCGTACCTGCCGGCCTCCGGCGGGCTGACCTGCGACATGGACATCCGCTGAAGCAGTGGGATTAGGGATTGGGGATTAGGGGGGACTTCCATCTGCAACGGCCACGGACTGCGGTCCGTGGGGTCCGGTCCGTGGGATCCTGGCTGGAGTGCCAGTGATCCTGCCATTCTCTCCCAGCCAAAAGTGGCCAGCCAGACGGTCCACAGACGCCAATTCCCAATCCCTCGTCCCCCATAGCCTCAAGGGATCATCCACATGAAAGTCATCGTGATTATCGGGCACCAGAAGAAGGGGAGTTTCTGCCACGCCATTGCCCGGGCCGCCGTCGAGCAGTTGCAGGCGGCGGGTCACGAGGTCGTCTATCACGACCTCTACGAGGAAAAGTTCGACCCCGTCCTGCCGCATGAAGAGATCGGCGACGAGTCGCGGCTCGATCCGGTCGTCCGCCGGCACATCGACGAGGTGCTCGCTGCCGACGGCTATCTGGTGGTGCATCCGAACTGGTGGGGCCAGCCGCCGGCGATCCTCAAGGGCTGGGTGGATCGGGTGCTGCGGCAGGGCTCCGTCTACGAGTTCACGGCCGAGGGCGTCAACGGATTCTTGCGCGGGAAGTCGGCCCTGGTGTTTACCACGTCCAACACGCCGCGGGAGGACGAGCTGAGGCTGTTCGGCGATCCGCTGGAGAACCTCTGGAAGGCGTGCATCTTCAACTTCGTCGGCGTCGAAGACTTCCATCGCCGCAACTTCGAATCGATCATCCTCAGCACGCCCGAGCAGCGCAAGGGCTGGCTGGCCGAAGTTCGCCAGACGGTCAAAGAGCGTTTCCCGGCAGGCAAGTGAACGCCGCCCGGCGCGGTCAGGCACCCCCCGTCCGTTCCCCCCGTGCATCTTCCCCGTTCCGCCGTCCCCCTT
>CAZUAM010000897.1:0-2148 GCA_964618095.1 uncultured Planctomycetaceae bacterium
ATCTCGAATTTCGCCCATCGTGGCAACTCCCCCTCGGGGAAAACGAATTCACACTCTTTTTTCATTCTAAGGAGGCATGTGATGAGACGCTCGGTTGCAGCCCTTCTGGCAGTGGGCCTGGTGTGTGCTTTTTGCGGCACCTCTGAGGCGGCCCTGGTGAGTTCTGACATCGGTGCTCCGAGTGCGGCCGGATCGTGGGTGGAAGGCCCCGCCGGCGTGCACACGATTACCGGGGACGGGCACGACATTTGGGACAGCTCCGACAATTTCCATTTCGTCTACGAGGAGACGGAATACTACGGGAACGTCACCATCGTCGCGCGACTGACCGACCAGCAATGGGCCAACGACTGGAGCAAGTCGGGCGTGATGATCCGGGATAACCTCACCGGCGGCAGCAGCCACGTCCAGGTGGCCGAGCGCCCGGGACCGGGAGCGTCTGCCGACCCCCCGGACCTCACTCCTGGTGACGGCACCTTTTTGCAGTATCGCCCGTCCCAAGGCTCCGGCAGCTCGACGGCGTTCTATTCATGGGATGACTATGACCCATGGCATACCGCAATCGAACAGGAGCCCGACGGCATAGGCTATCCCACCTGGTTCATGTTGGAGCGGGCCGGCAACGACTTTTACGGCTACTTCTCTGCGGACGACGGGTTTGGGAACCCCGCCGCCTGGATGCCCATGCAGGACCCGGCCGGCAGCCCTCTCAGCGTGTCGATGGGCAGCACGACATACGTGGGCATGGCGGTCACCTCGCACAGCGACCCCGACCTGGCCACCTCGGTCATGGACAACTTGACCATCACCGGCACGCTGGTCACCTCGAAGACCTACACGGGTGGGGGGGGCGATTGGGGCGATCCGGCCAAGTGGACCCCGCCGGGCGTCCCCGCCGCGTCAGACCGGGTAACCGTCGATAAGGCTCTGGGGCCCGCGGGCCATAACTACATCGAGGTCGGGGACGCTTACCAGGCCCTCTCTTTGGATATGGTCAACGCGAGTGCGTCGGAGTTCAACATCATCGAGGCCGTATCGTACGGCACCCCGGCGGGCCTCGAGTTCGAAGAGGGCCTCAATGCCGGGGCGGCCTACAACTACGTGACCTTGACGCCGGACACCTTCCTGAAGGTCGGGGGGAACAGCGCACTCTACGCCCTCACGGTCGAAGGAACTTCGGAGATCGGCGTGGGGTCCGGGGCTACCCTGGCCGCCGAGTACTATTCGGACGGCGGGGCTACCGGGGTCGTGATGACCAAGACCGGCGCCGGGACCCTCGACATGGGCAACGCCACGATCGGCGCCGCCGGGACCACCTTCAAGATCAGCGAGGGGACGCAGGTCATGGGCGGGGCCGACCCGAGTGGCGGCGGCTCGTTCATCCTCGACGGCGGGAACCTCGAAATCGAGCAGGGCATTTCTTACTACGTCCCCGGCTTGGTCGTCGGCGACCTCCCCGGCAATATGGACAGGACCACCCCCAATCCGGGCAACCTGGGGGCGTTGTTTACCGATTCCATCGACCCCGCGGCGGTGACAAGCTATTCCGAGTCGAACCTCTTGCCTCCCTGGAAAGACAACACGACCTTCGTGTATACGGGCCAAGTTCAGATTACCACCGGGGTGATGTCCTTCTACGAGAACATCGATGACATAGTCCAATTGGTCGTCGACGGCCAGGAACTGATCTACAACGGCGGTTGGAACGACCCGACCGGCGCGACGATCAACAGGCCCAACGGCTGGTACGACTTCGAGTTGCGGATGAGCAACGGCGGCGGCGGGGCAGGCCAAGTAGGTGGCTTCGGATTCGGGTATTCCAACATCGACCGGGGCACGTCGGAGACCGTTGCCGATTACCAGCTTGCCCTGAACGGCGACCTGTCGGTAGCCAGTCTCTTCCGCGTGGGTGTTGCCTTGCCATTCGACTTGTCCGGCATGAACATCCTGGTGAGTAAGGATTCCGGGTTCGTGGCCACGCCCCTGTTTAGCGACGCGCTGAGCCTCGGCACCGTGACCCTCAACGACGGGGTGACCTTGACCACTTCCGGGACCGACACCACGTTTGTGGCCACGGTGCTTGCCGGCGCGTCCGGGGGCCTGGCCCCAGCCAATGCGCTCAGTCCGGGCCTGTTGACCATCCCCGGC
>CAZUAM010000898.1:0-2134 GCA_964618095.1 uncultured Planctomycetaceae bacterium
CAAACGCGCAACAATACAACCTGCACCGACTTAGAGTTTTTCCTCAGCCCAGCCCAGGCCTCCCAGTTCGCCCGATCCTGGGCCTGGATGGCGTGCCCTTTGCGGATATCCGGCACCAGCAGCACCGAGACGGCCACGAGGGGGAAATCGGGCGAGTTGCGCGTCTCTTGCAGGTCGGTTGCGAGGGAGTCGAACAGGGGGAGTCGGGCATGGTATGGTTGGCTGCAACTGTCGATGATCTTCCGCATGGTTTCCAGGTAGTAGAGCTCGTCGTGGTTGACGTTTCGCCTGGCCGCGGCGAGGAGTTCCTGGAGAATCCCCTCCTTCTCAAACTGCTCGATTTCCTCCGGGGCGAGCAGGCCCTTCAGGTTGCCGGCGCGGACCATCTCGTAGGCGTGCAATCCCAGCCCGCGGTCACCGGTCCAGGCGTCGGCATCGTCCGGCCAGGCCGCCAATTGGCCCTCGACCATCTGGTAGAGCTGGTCGAGACGTTTCGGCGTGATCTGATCGTCCTCGACGACGGCTTGCAGGACGCGGAAGGCCTCGGTGCGGAGGAACGCGGCTTCCAGCCGGGCCATCGCGTGCTTTTCTGCTCCCAGACAGGACGCCAGGCGGAACATGGACCCCAGGGCCTCGATCACCTCGTCCAGGGCGTCATCCGCCAGGGACCCGGCCGCCTGAAACGCCTCCAGGCGGGCACAGATCCGCACCACGTCGATGAACGTCCGCTCGGCGCTAAGTCCGGCCGTGAAGCGGATGCCGAAATCACACTGCGGCCGCCCCAAGGCGTCTCGGGCCCGAAGCCGCTGGGCGTCGTACTTCTGGCGGAAGTGAATCGCCCTTTGCAGCCGGATCGGATCGAACTCGAATTTCCCGGACGGAAAGATCTTCTCCGACTGTTGGAGGATCGAATCGATCTTGTTCTCGGGAAACAGCTTCCTCAGCCCCACCGCCACGTTGTCTTCCTGGGCGATCGTGGTTCTGCTGAGGAGCTCGGGGGTACCGCCTTCCTCGGTAATGCGGGCCAACTCGTCGCGGAGCTTCTGATCGGGAACTGTCTTCAGGCCGGGCAGCGCGCCGTAGTCCTCGGCGTCGAGTTGTTCCGGCATTTCCGCTCCCTGCCGCCGGCCGCAGCCACCGGCAAGCAGACCCAACAAGGCCATGGTCAACACCGCAGGTCGCGTGAGGGTGGGATTCCGATTCACTTTCTCCCCTCCATTCTCGAGGGCGCGCATTCTACACCAGGGAGGTATCCGGGTCGATTGCAATCGGATACGTGTTTGGGATCTACCATCTGGCGGCCAGTCAACGGTGAACCGGCTGTTTGGCAATAGCCGGCACGTAACACGCGGGTAATTCCCGGGGGACGTTGCCCCCGGCTGCTGCGGAATCACCACGGCACGGGTGTTGGCAACTCGGCACGGCGCGATTAGAACGAACTCGCCGAGCCAAGATTGAGACACCACGGGCACGGGTCAGGTCACGTGCGTCGGAGCGCGGCGGGCGATGGGAAGCATGACCGTTCTCAGCCGCTGCGGCGGAGAATATCCAGCCTCTTCAGCTCGATCAATTCGGCCAGTCCGGCTTCGGCCAGTTCGGGACCGCTGACGTGGCGCCCGGCCTGGACCCATTGTTGGATGGTCTGGTGGGGGACGCCGAAGAGTCGGGCCAGCAGGCGGTCCATCTCGGTTTCCAATTGACCGAAGTGCCGTGCCCATTCGGCCGCCTCGCCGAGGTCTACGTTTTCCTCGCTCTGCCATTTCATGGGATGAAACAGCAGGACGCTGAAGGGGGTGACCAGCCGCCGGCGGCAGGCGGCCAGCGGCCACAGCGCCGCCGAGGAACACTCGCCGGCCACCACGCCGGTGGAGCGAAGTCCGCGGAGCAGGATCAGGGAGGTCAGGGCCATCGCGCAGTAGGGGCTCCCGCCGAGCGAATCGATGTAGAGGATGCACTCGCCCCCCGGCTCCACCCCCAGCAGCTTCTCGCACAATTCGCTCTCGTTTTCCGAGAGATCTCCGATCAGGGGGATTTCTACCGGGCCTTCTTGTCGGTCGTGACTGTCGTCCATCGGGTGTCTCCCAAGTAGGGATCAGGGGTCAGGGGTCAGGGGCAACACCGTTCAGTCAAGGGC
>CAZUAM010000899.1:0-2128 GCA_964618095.1 uncultured Planctomycetaceae bacterium
ACGGTGTCGAGGTCGAAATCCGTGTCGCCGTCAGCCGGCGGTGTGGTCGGCTCGTTGACGGCGGCCGTGCCACTGAAGCCATCCTTGATGCGGATGGTTGCATGGCGAAGTTCGATGCGTGCCATGAGTTAGTCTCCGTTGGTTGAGAGGAAAAGGTGATACCGGGCGTCAACCGCACTCTGGCGAAGCCGATCGTCCCGGCCGATCTGTCCAAAATGAATCACGCGGATCGCGTCCCGCTTGCCAGAGCGGAGCGTGAGGCACCCGAGCAACGATTCGTCGTCATCCGGCCCATCACCGAACTTGAGCACGGGGATCGGGCCGCCGGCCGCTTGCAGCAACACGCCGGCTTGTTGCACGATGTCGTAGGCGTTCTTGGTTTGACCGCCCATCATGCTGGTCAGCAGGAGATTCACGTCCACGTCGAGGCGGAAGTAGCCCCGGCTGAGTTCCGTTACGGCCGGACCGTTGATGCGGAACTCGACGTGATCGTTTGCCCGCATCTTCTCGGCTTCGCGCTCGTCGATCCCTTCGATCAGCATGGGCAGTTCGATCCCGTCCGCTGCCTGCTTGAAGTAGTCGGCGGCCGAGGCAAATATCCATCGCGGCCAGTGCGGGTTTGGGATGTTCATTGCCGACCGGCTCCCGTCGCAAAGCTCAACAGGCTATCGGCCGCAACCAGATGGACCTGCTCCGGCGCACGGCCCATCAGTTCCTTGCCGACGATGATCCAGGCAGCACCAAACTCGAACTCCCAGATGGCCTTGATTTCGTAGCGGCGGCCGTTGTAGACGAGCCAGTCGTCGTCAGTGAACTCAAAGCCCTCGGGCAGGTCACGGGCGTCGATGATGAACTTCCGCAGGCCGCTGTCGAAACTACCCCCGTAGACGAACGCCTTGTTGGGCGAAATCTGCGAGATGCCCTGGAATCACCTCGCGGCTGACCTTGACCGGCAAGATGACCGCCCGCTGGACCACGAAAACGTCCTTGTGGATCTGCTTGCGCCCGGTCCGCACATCAGTCTGTGCGTCGTTGAGACGATAGACGCTCACCGTCCCTCCGTACTGCCGTTTGAGCGAGTACAGGGTCCGCTGGATCATTCGATTTAGCGTGCGGTCGGCCGGGTACATCGATGCTTACCTGTCCAGGGCGCGTTCCAGACGCTGCATGACAACCGTGTTCTGTGCGATCACGGTCGAGCACTTCTCCACCAAGGGCAAAAGAACTTCGCGCTGTTCGTCTTCAAGGGTTTCGATCCGTGCAGCCAACCGATCCTCCCGGCGATAGTCCCGCCACAGGAAGAAGATCACGGCAATCAACAACGGTCCGAACTGCTTGAGCAGCCACATCAGGTCCATGAAGTCGTCCACGGTGCGTTCCTCGACAGCGTTGGAGAGAAGGCGGGCGGGGCAAGATACGGGAAGGGATGCCCGGCGCGGCGCGGGCCGCACCGGGCAATCCCCAAGAGACGCGAGGGCGATTAGCCCTGGAGCACTACGGCCAGGTCCGGGTCGAGGACGGCGACGCCGGCCAAGATGTCCATGTTGACGACCGTGCCCTGCTTGATGCTGTTGTATTGCATCGTGATGCGCATGGCGATGTCGTTGTAGGACGCCACGGCAGCCATCACGCCCATCGACTGGTTGGGCAGCGCCAGCGGCCGGGTGACCAGTGCCAGGGCGTCACGGTGGAACGCGAGGTTCATCGCGCCGGCCGGACCGGGGAAGGCCAGGTCGTTGTCCGCCAGGGCGGCTTCCAGCGGGCGGTCGAGCCAGATGACCCGATCGGCGCCGGACGCTTCGGACTCGATCACCGTGTAGGTGTGGCGGCTGCCACCGGTGCCGAACGAGACAAGCTGACCGACCTGCAACGGCTGGGTGAAGCCGTCGATCGTGATGCCCTTGGTGTAGTCGGCCGGGTAGGCGCCCTTGACGCTCTGGGCCTTGTACACGGTGATGGCCGCGCCGGCCTCGGTGGCGAACTTGTTCGCCTCGTGGAGCGTCACGGCCGTCGTGTCGCCCGCGGCAACGGTGGCCGCAGTGACGTAGGTGGGTTGGTCGTTGCCCTCGACCACGGCGTACTCGCCGGCCTGCACCTCGTAGCCGGTGATGGCCACCGCCTGCGAGCC
>CAZUAM010000900.1:0-2121 GCA_964618095.1 uncultured Planctomycetaceae bacterium
TAACGTCCAATCCCTTGACACGAAGCACGGAGGGTTTTCGAGTCAACGACAGAATACGGAAACGGATCGAACGACGCAAGCGGCAGATCGCACGGCGCTTGGACAAGAATCACAACCGCGGATGTGAGCGGCCCATGATGACCGCCTCCAACATTCATTACGAGATTGCCGACCGGATTCAGGCCGTCGCTCCGGGCGGCATCGGAACCATGCACCTGATGGCTCGTCGGCTGGGCCTGATCGACCAGATCGACCGGCGTTTGCATCTGCTCAAGATTCACCTGCCCTACCACGAGTCGGACCACGTGCTCAACATCGGTTACAACCTGCTGGCCGGTGGCGCGTGTCTGGAGCACCTTGAGTTGTTGCGAAACGACGAGGGCTACCTGGACGCCCTCGGCGCGCGACGGATCCCCGACCCCACCACGGCCGGAGACTTTTGTCGCAGGTTTTCCAGCCATGACGTGGAAGCATTGCAGGAGATCTTCAACGACACCAGGCTGAAGCTTTGGCAACAGCAGCCGTGGGAGTTTTTCGACGAAGCCGTGCTGGACGCCGATGGCACGATGGTCGAAACGACCGCTGAATGCAAAGAGGGCATAGACATCAACCACAAGGGCCAGTGGGGCTATCACCCGTTGGTGGTCTCGCTGGCCAATACGGGCGAACCGCTGTACGTGCTCAATCGCAGCGGCAACCGGCCCAGCCACGAGCACGCGGCCGGGTGCTTCGATCGGGCGATCGCGCTGTGCCGCCGGGCGGGCTTTAAGAAGATCCTCTTGCGGGGCGACACCGACTTCACGCAGACCGAGCACCTCGACCGCTGGAACGCCGACGGCGTGCGGTTCATCTTCGGCATCGACGCCATGGCCAACCTCTACAAAAAGGCTGACAATCTGCCGAAAAGTGCCTGGCGGCGTCTCCGTCGTCGGCCCAAGTACGAAGTCAAGACCTCGCCCCGCGCGCGGCCGAAACAGGTCAAGCAAGAAATCGTCGAACAACGCGAGTTCGAAAACATCCGGCTGGTGAAGGAATACGTGGCTGAATTTCGATACCGGCCGGTGAAGTGCAAAGACACCTGTCGCGTTGTCGTGCCGTGGAAGGATCTGGAGGTTCACCGAGGGCAACTGAAGTTGTTCGACGACAGGAGGTGCTTCTTTTACATCACCAACGATTGGCTCACGCCGGCCGACCAGATCGTGTTTACGGCCAACCGCCGCTGCAACCAGGAGAACCTGATCCAGCAACTCAAGAGCGGCGTGCGTGCCCTGTCGGCGCCGGTGGACAACCTCACCAGCAACTGGGCCTACATGGTGATGGGCTCGCTGGCGTGGAGCCTGAAAGCCTGGGCGGCGCTGTTGCTGCCGAAAGATGGTCGTTGGAAAGAAAAACACCAGGACCAGAAACGCCGGTTGCTGCGAATGGACTTCGCCACGTTCCGTCTCGCGTTGATCAACGTGCCGGTTCAGATCGTTCGGACGGGTCGAGGGATCGTGTACCGGTTGCTTTCGTGGAACCCGTGGCAACATGTGTTCTTCCGCCTGCTCGATCAGCTTCGTCTGCCGCTACGATGTTAACGTGAAGTTCCTGAAGCCGGAGTCCGGATGCTCCGGTCCGCCGCGACACCTAGCCCTCAAGGAATCCCGACCATCCAGCAACCACAACCCGACACGCCTCCACCTGGTTCCGACCGGGCCGCTTGGGCTCCGCCCCAACCCGCCGCCCAAAACACCAGGCAAAACCCAAACCGCCTTCGCTTGTTCTGGGCCTAGGACGCCGCAGAACGGCATGAAAAAAACGAAACCTGGGTTGTTGCCCGAGGGCTGGAAGGTCGTGCGGTTATCTGAGATCGCCAGCCTATCGAGTGCAGGAACGCCTTCGAAAAAGTGGCCCGATTTCTGGGAAGGTACCATTCCGTGGGCCAGCCCTAAAAACCTGAAGCGGTCGCATCTGTCCGACACACAGGACCACATCTCACAAGCCGGGCTCGAAGACGGGAGCCGTCTCATCTCTGCGAGGTCTTTGTTCGTAGTTGTCCGTGGCATGATCTTGAGCAAGGATCTTCCGGTGGCCATGTCCCTTGCTCGGCTGGTCTTTCCGGAGCCGTTCGGCTGGCTGTTG
>CAZUAM010000901.1:0-2098 GCA_964618095.1 uncultured Planctomycetaceae bacterium
ACTTGTCATTGTTGTGACAAAAAAGTGACTCCAATGTACTGATACTTGCCCCTTACGCTTTAGGAATCGGGTCCCACCTGGCGCCAGCCCCGGCGGCGGCCGCGGGTACGACGCGACCACTTGGCTGCGATGACCACATCGGGCAAGCCCGTCCGCTAAACGCATATTTGGAATGGTCCGCGCGAGAGTGCAAAATGCCTGTTGATCCCCGTCAACTACTATCCTTTTCTGCTATCAAGGAGTATCCGATGATCAGTCGCAAAGCCGTTTCGATTTCGCTGGCCGTGTTGGTGTGCTCGACTTGCTGCCTGGCGGGAGTCCCCGGCGGGCGGGAGTCGGGCAAGCCTCCGAAGAAGGTCTTGCTGATTGCCGGCCCCAAGGACCACGGCGGGCCCGGGGCCCATGAATACGAGAAAGACCTCGCACTGCTGAAGAAGTGTCTTGACGGCTCGCCGAACGTCAAGGGCATCACCACCAAGGTCTACGTCGGCCAGGTGCCCACAAACATCCGTGAACTCCGCGGCGCCGCCACCATCGTGATTCACAGCAGCGGCGACTCGCAGCAAAAAGAAACCCACGCCATCTTCCCCAGCCACAATAGAAAAAGCCCGGATGCCACCTATTCCAAAACCGACGCACGGCGTGTGGGCCAACTCGACCGCCTGATGAAGCAGGGAGTGGGGATCGTGATCCTGCACTACTCGCTGATCGTGGAAAACCCCCGCTCACGCTCCTACCTGCTCGACTGGATCGGCGGATACCATCGCAGCGGTCAGTCGCGGGTGAAGATCGACCGCAGCCAGGCCTCACCCGCCACCCCCGGCCACCCGATCCTCAACGGTGTACGGCCCTGGATCACCGATCACGAGTACTTCTTCAACCAGTACTTCCGCAAGGGCGACAAGCGCGTGGTCCCCATCCTGACTTCCATGCTGCCCTCGGACGAGCCCCGCCGGCACGTAATTGCCTGGGCCGTCGAGCGCGAGGGCGGCGGACGAGGATTTGCCTTCACCGGGGGCCACTATCACAAGAACATGCTGGTGGACGACTACCGCCGCATGCTGCTGAACGCCGTCCTGTGGACCGCCAAGATCCCGGTTCCCAAGCAGGGAGTGGCTTCATCCGTCCCGCAGCCGTAGTCGGCCGGCGGGACTTGGCGGGCGGCCCGGCCACCGGACCCCGCGGCCGACGGGCCGATCCACCGGCGGCGCCCGCAAAGTCCACGTGCAATCAAGATCCACGTGCAATCACGGCCTCAAAGAGGCGGTTTCGCGCACCATTTCATCCCACGACGAGACCCGGGCACCGCCGGCTCCGCCCGCTCTTCCGCGGGCATCCACCACCGGGATGCGCGACCTCACAACGTCCAGCCGTCGCGATAGGGCGGGTTGACGAACTGGTTGGCCTCGGGATAATTCGTGAACCGCATGTTCTTGGCGTCCCACTCCAGCTTCGTACCCGGCAACTTGATGGCGATCACCCCCAGCATGGCGATCTCCGTCAGCGGCCCGCCGTAGGTGGTGAAGTCGCTGCCCGCCTTCTTGCCGGCGCGGATCGAATCGAGCCAGTCGCGATGATGCTCCCGGACGCGGGGCAGCTTCTTCTCGGGCTTCTCGTAGATCCTCATCTTGGCCTCGGGGATGATCCGCACGCCGCCGGCCCCGTGCGAGCCGTAGACGATCGTGCCCGCCTCGCCCAGGACGACCGCGCCGGTGCCGACCTCCTTCCGCTGCGGTTCCAGGTCCTTCGGACGGGGGATCTTCTCGGTGCCGCTGTACCAGTGCATGGTCACCAGCCCGTGCCGGCCCTTGGTCTGGAACTCGTAGGTGATCTTCTCGCCCCTGGGGAAGGCGTCGCCCTGGGTCTTCGGGTCGTAGTCCTTCACCTCCGCCCGGATCGTCTTCGGCGCGCCGAGGTCCAGGGCCCAGAAGACCGGATCGACCACGTGGCAGGTCCAGTCGCCGACGGTTCCGTTGCCGAAGGGGACCCAGCCGCGCCAGGCGCCGGGCAGATAGGCCGGATGGTACGGGCGCTCAAGCGCCGGCCCTAGCCCGGATTATTCAAGAATTCGGGAATTCTTGAGCCTCCAAGGGTATCT
>CAZUAM010000902.1:0-2072 GCA_964618095.1 uncultured Planctomycetaceae bacterium
TCGCGGCGTGCAAACAACTTGCGAACAAGAGACAAGTGGAACTTCGGGCTAAACATACGTGTGCTTCCGTCTGGTTCCCAAGCTCCAGCTTGGGAACCGCCCTTGCCCGGCCACCTCCCGCCCTCACTTGGTTCCCAAGCTGGAGCTTGGGAACCAGGGAAACCGCTTGGTTGTCTCCCCCAGCGCGACCACCGGTCGCGGCTTTCTGGACTGCGGCCAAGCATGCGACTGACTGGCGCCCGCCGGTTAGGTCTTCTCGGCTTCGGACCCGGCGGGCGGGGGGCTCCAATCGCGACGCTGCCGCGAGCTGGGGATGCTCATGGCCTTGCGATACTTGGTCACCGTGCGTCGGGCAACGGTGATCCCGCTGGCGGCCAGTTGCTTGACGAGTTGCTCGTCGCTTAGGGGGTGCTGCTTGTCTTCGTTGTCGATGATCTCCTGGAGCTTCAGCCGCACCGTGTCCCAGGCGACCTCCTCCCCGTCGTCGCGGACCGTTCCTCCGCAGAAGAAGCGTTTCAGCGGGAAGATGCCGCGGGGAGTTTGAATCCACTTGTCGTCGACCGCCCGGCTGACCGTGGTCACGTGGACTCCCACCTTGTCGGCGATCTGCTGCATCTTCAACGGTTCGATCGCCTCGGGGCCCTTGTTGAGAAACTCGCTCTGGTGGTTGACGATGGCCTGGGAGACGCGCGTCAGCGTGCTGCGGCGCTGCTGGATCGAGTCGATCAGCCACTGGGCCGAGTTGATTTTCCGCTTGATGTACTCGCGGGTCTCTTCATTGGCCTTGCCGCTGCTGATCAGCTTGCGATAGTAGGAGCTGATGAACAGGCTGGGGATCCGGGCGTCCTCAAGCCGCACCTGGTATCGCCCCCCTTCAACCGGCTCGACGAACACGTCGGGAATCACCCGCGGAACCAGGGCCTCGTTGAAATCGGCACCCGGCTTCGGATTCAGCTTGCGGAGCTCTTCCAGGGCCTGCTGGATCAGCTCGATCGAGTACCCCGTGCGGCGGGCGATCACCGGCAGGCGGTTGTGCTCCAGGTCCTCCAGGTGGGCGGAAATCAAGGTTTGCAGTTGCTCGTAATAGGGCATCCCGGTAGTCAACTGCATCAGCAGGCACTCCCGCAGGTCGCGCGCCCCCACACCGGGAGGATCCAGCTTCTGAACCAGCGAAAGGGCCCGCTGGGCCAACGCCAGATCGTCCTTTCCGGCGTCCGGTCCCAGCAGGTCTTCCAGGCGCCCCTGCATGTATCCGTTGCCGTCGAGGTTGTAGATGATCCGGTCGGCCATCGCCCGAAGATCGTCCTCCAGGTCGAACCATCCCAACTGGTCGTGCAGGTAGTCTTGGAGCGACTGGGGCCGGGCCATCATGTTGGCCATGGCGTCGTGTTTGCGCTGGCCGGCCTCTTCCATTTGGCTGCGCGAGGGGCGCGTACGCTCCTCGAAGTGGTCCGGCCACTGCTCATCCATCTTCAGCAGCCGCTCGAAGTCGTCCTCGTTGCCCTTGCTCTCGTCGATCACCAGCTCACGCTCTTCTTCGCTGGGAGCGTCCGGTGGTTCGGGCTTCTCCGGCTGTTCCCCGTCGGCCAAAACTTCGGCCTCCTCCTCCTGCAATTCCAGCACCGGGTTCTCCTCCATCTCCTGCTCGATCCGCTCCTGAAGCGCCATGATCGGCAACTGGAGGATCTCCATCGACTGGATCATTCGCGGAGCCAGGATCTGCTTCTGCACCAGTCGGAGTTCTTGACCGAGGGAAAGTCGCATGGAGGTCGGGGGTTGGGGGCCAAAGCTCAAGGGTCAACGGTCAGGGGTCAACGGTCAGGGGTCGCAGGTTCCAAATCAATTATACTCCATTAGAAATCCTGGCGGCCGGTCAGGGCGTCGGCCAGGATCTCCTTATTGGCAAACTCCAGCACGCTGCCGGTGGTGATTCCCCGGGCCAATCGGGTGATCCGCACCGGCAGCTCGCTGAGTCGGTTGGAGATGTGCAGTGCCGTGCCGTCACCCTCCACAGTGGGATTGGTGGCCATGATCACTTCCTTAAACGATCCGCTGCCGACGCGCCGGACCAG
>CAZUAM010000903.1:0-2071 GCA_964618095.1 uncultured Planctomycetaceae bacterium
AACTCGTTTGCTGGCAAGAAGTTCTCTCGCGAATTCCAAGGGAACTTCGGTTTAGGCGCCACCGTTCGTCGAAGCTGCCGCAGAACAGACCATTCGGAATCGGCCGGCGTGCGGATGGGTTCTCGATCACCGTTACGCCAAGCACCTCCGGCTCATGTGGAACATGCTGGTTGCGCAGTTGCGCGTCAAGTTGTAGGTCCTCGGATAAAGACAACGGCCTACGCAAGTGATTCTTTCGAGCCAGCCGCTCCTCGCGGACTCTCCGCTCGAAGTCCAAGTCTGGGACCCTGTATCGCTTAAGCGCGATGACGCAGCTAATAGTCGTGTTTTGCGGCTCTTCCGTGTGCGGCCGGATCATCTTTCCGCCGTCGAGGAACGTATTCGACGGAGGGCCACTCACGATTTGGCCCTCGTGCACATCAACCGTCCATTGAAGACCAAAGTCTCCCAGCATGGCGCTAAACACACTCAGGTGATCGAGCTTCGCGGTCCGATCGTCGACGTTGTGAACGACGAGTGAACAACAATAGGTCTTGAGCGCCTGGAATTTCTTCCGTGCTTCGTTGATTTCCGAGCGCAAGCTGGCACAGGGATCAGATCCGACCAACTTCTGTCCTTTTGGCGGTGGTGCCTTAGCATGGAGTTCCTTTACCTCGAAGAGTAGCTGGTCTCCTTGCCAACGGAGCAGGTAATCCGGCCTTCTGGTTTGGCCAGCGAGGGACGGCTCGTATTCCCAGTCTGTCAAGTGGTTCGCGTTGAGATACTCTTCGAACAATCGTTCGGACACCGTTCTTCCCTTCGATTCGTCTGCCATTCGAATGCCTCCTCCGTGGAATGAACCGCCAACTCCGCAGTTCAATATCGAGCCAGGTCTTTCTCTTGTTTCTCCGGCCAGAGGGTTTTGACCGTCTCTTGCACCTTGGCGTTGAGCATCCGCAGGTCGCTGGCCACGGCGAGGAACTGCATGCCCTGTCCGGCACGCTTCAGGGCCGCTTCCGGGTCCATGGCGTGGATCCCGGTCGGGGTGCCGACCCGCTTGCCGATCTCGATCACCCGCTGGATCATCGCCTCGTGCTCCTGGTCGGTCGGCATCGTCCCGTCGGGGGCCCGCATGTTGAACCTGAGGTCGTTCGGACCGATGAAGATCGCGTCGCAGCCGGGCAGGCTGTAGATGGCCTGGGCGTTTTCTACGCCCGTGGGGCTCTCGGTCTGGAGCACCACCAAGATCTCCTCGTTGGCCCGCTGGTAATACTCGCCGGCGGCCGCGGCGAAGTTCAAGGAGTGCATCCCCCCACCGACACTGCGGTTGCCCTCGGGCGGGTACTTGGCCGCGGCGATGGCGGTGCGGGCCTGCTCGACCGTGTTGACCATGGGCACCACGATCCCGAAGGCCCCGGCGTCGAGCACCCGTTTGATGCAGTAGTGGTCTCCCTCGGGCACCCGGCCCAGGGGCACACAGCCGGCGTCGGCCACCGCGGCGAAGATCACCGCCGCTTCCGACCAGTCGAACGCCGAGTGCTCCATGTCCAGCGTGAGCCACTCGAACCCGCTGCGAGCCAGCACGCGGGTGGCGTGCAGATTGCCCAGCGAAAGCCAGGTCCCGAAGCTCGGTTTGCCCTGGCGGAGTCTTTCTTTGACCGGATTCGTTTTCATGGTGGGATAGTCCTTCCGCCACTTGCGGCTTAGCAGCAGCTAATGCATCTCCGCGGCCACGGTGCCAATGCCCGGGCGGTAAAAGTTGAACTGGACATTCGGATGATCGGCCAGCAGCGACATGGGCACCGACGAGTCGGGGATTCTCTTGGAGATCATCAGCGTCGTCAGCCGCATCCCGAACGGGTTGTCGTGCATGCCCGCTTGCCAAATGGAAACCTTCTCGGCCTTCCAGGTCTCCTGTGGGCCGACGGTGGCCGCCTTGGTCGGCACCAGCGAGACCTGTCCACCGCCCGAGGTCCGGGCGTTCTGGATCACCGTCATCGGGTGCAGGTCGGTCACCCGCGTGGTCAGCTTCTGGTACTCCGCCGGCGGCGGCGGCTCCTCGCGGTACTCCCCTGCCCTCTTGGGCGGATCG